>NZ_JAUBTF010000072.1:0-31123 GCF_036702355.1 Microcoleus sp. D3_18_C4 | reverse complement strand
GTCAGTGAAGCCAATAAAGCCACTCTCAGTAAAGAAGCTCAACAAAAGCAAGCTCAGATGAAAGAAATTGTCCAGCAAAACGTAGAGCAAACTCATCGCGAGAGCCAAAATTCAATGGAATTGGGTGCTGATTCAGAAGGTCAAGATGTCACACAGAACATTATGAGAAACATATCTCAACAAAGTGCGATCGCAGCTAAGCAAGCAGCCTTATCAGCAGAAAATCAAAGTGCCTTAGTCATGCAGGGCCAGCAAGCTCAAATCGATCGCAGTTTTGCCAACATTCTCAACGCTCAACAAGCTGAAGAACTCAACGAAATTAACACAGCCCAGAGACGGCAGGATGCTGCGGCGGCTACAGCTTCTTCTACTCAAGCCGGACTCTTTCAAATGCCGGGAGGCATCACCCTGGGTGAATAAGGGGAGTGGGGAGTAGGGAGTGGGGAGTGGGGGAGGGGGAGAGGGGGGGAATGGGGTGAGAGGGAGAGGGGATAAGGGTTTCCTGTTTCCGCTTGTCCCGCTTGTTCTCTCCCACTCTCCCACTCTCCCACTCTCCCACTCTCCCCCTCTCCCTCTTTCTCCCCCTCTCCCACTCTCCCTCTCCCCTTCCCCTTCCCCTTCCCCCTCCCCTTCCAAAGATGCTGACACAACTAATCGCCCAAACTAGCACAGCAGGACAAGCCCTGGACACTCTCTCTGACGCCATAGAAGTCTCTCAAAAGACCGTCGAATCGTGGAATTTAGTTTGGTTTAACACCTTCAACACTCAAGAATCCTCTCTCTGGATTGCCTTAGTCAAACTAGGACTAATTCTAGCGGGAATATCTGTTACTTACCTCGCTGTCACCAGTGGCAAAGAAATCATCGAAAAACAGTCTTGGTCAGAGCTAGTAGCCATGTTTATCTGGCCACTCGTAATTGTAGTATTTCTCAGCAACAACGGTAAAGTCTTAGCTGAAAGCGTCAAATTCATCAAAGCTGTAGGCAGCACTCAAGTTCAAGAAATTATGAAAATTCAAGTCGGAGAAATGACCTTCAGAACTGCCCTGAGCGACGTTAACCTCACCAGTGCTGGCAAAGAAGAAATCGAAAAACTCTACAGCGAATGTCAGGGCAAAGTTGGCTCAGCTTTAGTGGAATGTTGGAACAGCAAAAAACAGCCCGCTCAACAAATCCTCCAGGCAGCCGAACAGCAAAATGGAGGATCTCTCAAAAGCTTGCAGCGATTTGTCGAAAACTTAGGCAATGTTGCCAATCTTCAGGATATAGGAAATGGCGATTTTGCAGGACAAGTTTTTAGGTCTACTGTCTTGCCCATCATTCGCTTAATTCTTAGATCAGTACAGTGGGCATTTGTCAATATTTTAGAAGCAGCCTTGTTGCTAACAGCTTTATTCGGGCCTCTGGCAATGGGTTTATCACTATTGCCACTACAAGGAAAACCTATCTGGGCTTGGCTAATAGGATTTATGTCGTTATTTGGAGTGCAATTGGGGTACAACATCGTCGTTGGATTAGTCGCTGTAGTGATTGTCAATTCCGATGCAGAGTTAGTTACAGATATCGCCTTTTTATTCTTTTTAGCTGTGTTTTCTCCCGTTCTAGCCGTGTTAATAGCCAAGGGTGGAGGAACTGCTTTGTACAGTGCGATCGCCAATAGCACCAAACAGCTTACAGATATTGCCAGTAACGCGATCGGCGTTATTGCTGGAAAACTGATCTAGGGCAAGGAAATTCCGATAGCTTTTTCTTCACCGAACCGAGTTGTTACTCACTACTCAAACCCAGTTTGCCAATCCATTCCCTCCCTATCTCCCTATTCTCTATCCCCATCTCCCCATCCCCTTCGATCATATGAAATTCCCACAATCACAACCCTTACTCCCTGAATCTAAAAACACCTTAGCCTTGTGCTTTGTTCTACTAACAAGCTTTGTTTTCCTCCTGACAATTACTGTTTTAGTGAATACAGTCAGTTTGAGAGCCTTATCTCAAAGAAAAGTTACCTTTGTCCAGTTAAAAGACGGAACCGCAGCACGAATTGCAGAACAAGATGAACTGTACAGAGAGCCGAAAATCATCCAAAATTTTGTATCCAGTTGGGTAAATTTAACCTGGGCTTGGTCAGGCAAAATTCCCGGCACAAATGACCCAGACCCCGGCATTAAAGTTAAAGGTTCCCAAGTTCCTACAACTGCTTGGATGGGTTCCTTGATGATGGAATCAGAGTTTGGTAAAGCTTCCCTGGTCGAACTTGCCAAACTCGTTCCCAACACCATCTATTCAGGAAAAACCCGCTCTGGAGTCTATATCTCTCACATCTCAGAACCGAGAGAAATAAAAAGAGGAGTTTGGGAAATAGATGTAATTGCTACTCGCGTAGTGCTAGAGCAAGGCATTGGAGAAAGCCGAGAACAGTTTAATCGAACCTTCACCGTCAAAGCCGTAGAAATTCCCAAATCCCCTCTCAAAGAAAACGCTAATGAATTAGAGAAGACTATTCACTCTTTGAGAGCAGCCGGATTAGAAATTTCCCGAATTGTCGAATTCAAACCATAGAAGAGGAAAGAGACATGGAAAGGGGCCGAACCGGCAAGTGGGTAAATTTAAAAACCTACCGTAACAACTAAATAATTTAAACATTTAGTATGTTTCATACCTTTGCTTGAAGTCTTCTCTCTTTGCTTTTTTATGTACAGTTAAACACAACACATTCAACTCTAAAGCCATGACTAACAAAAGAAATGGATTAACCGAAAATCCAATTAATACCACTCCTGATAATAGTACCACTACAGCCAATATGAATCATACAACTGCATCAAGTGAATATACCCCTAATAATGATGACGATAACATCAATTCCCCTATTTCCCCTTCTCCAAACCCTTCCCCTTCTGACGATGATATTGATGAAAACTTCATTGCTAATTTCGACCCCAATGCACCCCTAACACTTGAAACTCAATATCAACTCGCTCAAGATGAGGAAAGACCACTGCCCCCGCCTGTTTCCGAAAGAGGCGTTCCTAGAGCAGTGACAATACTGCTATTGACTGGTGGAATACTATTGCTAGGACTGCTGATTTGGCAATTTATCAAGCCTAAATCACCTCGCGAACCTATCGCACAATCAACACCAAAAGAAAGCTCTTCTGGCACCATTAAAGATGAAAAACCGGAGTTGCTGGCTAAATTAGCTTACCAAGACCAACAAAAACTGTTAGCCGAAAAACCGCAAAAAACCGCAAAACCCAAAACAGAACCGTCGCCCAAACCGTCAAGAGCCCCACGAAATCCGCGAACTCCGCGTCTAGTCGCTACCCGGAGCGCTGCACCGCCACCTACTCCTCTACGCGAACCCCTACCCGCACCCAGAACAGTAGTGCGGACGGTAACAGTACCCGCACCCATACCGCAAAGAACACCCGCGCCCCCACCAGCCCCCATACCCAAACCGTTAATACCCCCACCTTTAATTCCAACTCCAAGAGAAGAAAAAATCGACCCGTTTGAGCGGTGGAACCAACTCGCTCAACTCGGACAAATTAGGGGAAATTTTGACCCTAACCGAATAGCGAATGCCGTGAGTGCAACACCAAGCACTCCAGCGACAACAAGTGCTACCGCCGCCGCTCTGACAAAGCCAGCTCCAACAACTGAATTCCTAACTGTCAATATCGGCAACCAAAAGTCGCAACCCTCATACGTTTCTTTCGAGCAAATCCCAGAAAAACTATATAGCCACCCAAATAACGCCAGCGGGGAAAGGCTACACCCGGAGTTTCCTGCAGGAGAGGACAGCCTCGAAACCACCGACAACTCCCAAAACTCAACTAACCAATTAACTCCGGCTGCCCTTTCTCCCCAAACAAGTTCCGATTTTACCGATAACCCAATCGAGACTGCGACTCGACTGAGCGAGTCCCAAACATCCTTGCCCGATACAGAATTTCAAACCCTTTCCCCAGAAACTGCTCCAGAAGCAGAAGCCTTAACAAATTCCCCAACCGCAGAACAAGTCAACTCTCCAGGGGTAAAAGGCATTCTCAACCGCACGCCCCAAACGGGCTCAACCTCCCAAACAGCTCAGGTTCCCCTGGGCACCACAGCCAACGGCGTAGTTTCGATTCCCCTGCTGTGGGATGAAAGCTCAAACAAACACCAGGGAGACAAATTTGCCGTCACCCTCACAGACAACGTAACGGCAACTAACGGCTTTATTGCTTTTCCAGCCGGCACAGTTGTCATTGCCAAAGCCAGCACCGTCAGCAAAACCAATCGCATGGTACAAGCTAGTGCTGTGGCGATTGTCTACTCTGATAGAAACGGTCAGATTAAACAGCAGCCCATTCCAGAAGGCGCAATTTTGATTGCAGGAGAGGGCGGGCGGCCGTTGATTGCTTCAGGCTACTTCGACCCAGGTTCCGATGTTGCCGGACAGGATATCCTCACCGCAGTGCTGTCGGGAGTTGGACGAGTCGGTCAAGTGTTCGCAGAGCCTAAAGTCAGGAGCTCTAGCAGTATTAGCGGTAGGTTTGGGGGCAGTACAACCACCGTTGAAAGTCGAGACCCCCAAATTTGGTCAGCCGTCCTCGATGGCTTCTTCAGCCCCCTGGCAAAACGGATGGAAAGCCGCTCAGATAGAGCAACTGAAGAACTTTTAAACCGCCCCAATGTAGCTGTGGTTAATAAAGGAACCCCGGTTTCTATTACTGTTAACAGCTTTCTCAACATTTACCGATAACCAAACCGTCGGTAAACGGTTAAGTCGCCCCAACGCGACTGCGGCGATTAGTAAAGGAAATCCCCGTTTCTACTGTCAACAATTTTCTCCACATCAACGAATAACTGCCATGACGAATCGCATCCAATCCCCAAGAATGCTTTCCCTCGGAGGGCTTTTGTTCACAGCAGTGTTCGCTACTGCAAGCTACCCCGACTGTGCTTTTGCTCAATCAAGAGTAACAGGCTATCAAACTGTGGGTCGAGATATTGCCGTCAATAGTGCGATCGATATTTTAGTCTATCCCGGTCGCGCGAGTACGATCGACTTCAGCTCAACCGATGAAGCTCTCGCCTACGTTTTAATTGCCGACCCCTCAAAAATAGTTTTCAGCACCGACGCACAGTTGGCAAGCGGCCAAGCCAAAACTGTTTTCTTGCGTCCCATTCAAGCGCTCAATTTTCCGGGAGCTACCACAGCTACCATCACTAACCTTTCAATCAAAACTGTAGATTCAAAAGGGAAACAGCGACTTTACAACTTCAACATCGTTCCTACCAACAAAGAACCAGAACACTTAGGAATTCGCATCGCTCCCGTCACCCCAAGAATGGAGCCGACTGTGAACGTTGATAGAGGTCGCGCCCCCGCAGCATCAGATGTTGAAAAAGGATTGCTGATTGCCATTCAAAAAGGCTACACAGCAGCCAGCGACCCAGTAGTCTACAGCGTGCGACAATTTTTAGCTCTAGTAAGAAACCACAATCTATCGGCGGCCGATGCTGCTGCACGAGCCGGAGTAGACTTGTCTGTGATTGTCGAGCTAGCCAAAATAGCTTTTGAAGAATCAAACTACCGTTCACACAAACCTACTCATATCTAACCAATGTTAGACAGAGTTAGGTAAGTGCATTCGTTCCGGAGTCAAGCACAAAGCGGGAGCAACGGCAATCCCATCAATTTAAAATCTCAAATCTCAAATCTCAACTTGTTCCAATTACCCATTACCCATTACCCATTACCAGTCTAGAGCGGCTTTAAGTACGCAACTTGGGTTAGTTGAGATGCAAATCCTCTCCTCAATACTGCCAAGCGGGAGCCAGTGTCGCTAACCGCTCGCTCTGAGAACTTATGGCTTTTGACTGATTCAGATTCGTTTGAGGCTGCGCTATTAATAGGAATTAGTCAAACAGCATAACGAGACCGAGCGGGGATGGTGAATGAGGAGAGGAGAACTCTTCTACTTCTGGTGTTACTCCCCTCTGAAGAAGAACGTTTTTTTCCTCATTCCCACTCTCTTTTTTTAACCAATGTTCCGCCCAAAAAGCTCAGTTCAAAAAAAGTCTGCCCTCCCGCTGCGCGTTGTGCTTACAGTCCCCAACGCTCTCCTGATTTCGACTTTACTATGTCTGACGGGATGGCTTTCTTTTCAAACAGGGCGGCAGACAATGAATGACTTAGTTGCACAGCTATTGGCAGAAGCAACGAGCCGCATCTGGGACCGCCTTGACAACTACTTAAAAGAACGGGTTGGGAAAGGAGAAGGGAATTATAATAAAATGCAAACTGGTTCGGTGAACCAACTTCGCCCAAGTCAAACAGCCGGAGTCACAATCAAACCAAATGGGAAAAGAAATGGGTCAGACTCTCCAAAAACAATATTGCCTCAACAAAAAACAAATCCTGCTTTTCCCACCCCAACCTCAACATTCAACTTGCACGATTTCCACATCAGCCCTAACTGTCAAGCCTTTATCTTAGACCGAGAGGGACATTTAGTTGCTTGGAACGAGGTAACTGAACTAAAACCGTCTATTTCTGTTGACTCCCAGCAGCGAATTCGCGCCCAAGCTCTGCAACAAAAAGTAATCCAGCTTTCAACAGAGTATTTGCTTAAACATTATGGCAGCCTCGCTGCTATTAACAGCAGCCAAAATCTTAACTTTACTGCCAGCAACTCTAGATACTTACTGCAAGTCAGACCTTTTGAAAACTCTTCAAGCTTAAACTGGCTGATTGTAGCAGTTGTCCCTGAAACCGATTTTACGGACAAAGTTCAGGCTAACACCCGCAACACTATTTTGCTCGTAATGCTGGCTTTGGTTCTTTCTATCTGCCTTTTGCTGTCCATTTCCCTAAGAATAGAACAGCGGCTGCTGCGGTTAATTTCGGCAACAGAGGCGATAGCTGGTGGCGACTTCGACTCAACAGTTTCAGGTAGCGGCGTTGCCGAACTCGAAGCCCTAGCCTGTGCTTTCAAGCGCATGAATTTCCAGTTAAAAGCATCTCGCCAGCGGTTAGAAGAATATTCTGGCGATTTAAAGCGGCAAGTTGCACAGAAAACAAAGGAACTAAAACAAGCTAAAATTGCCGCCGAAAGTGCCAATCGCGCTAAAAGTACCTTTCTGGCTAATATGAGCCACGAACTGAGAACGCCTCTGAATGCGATTATCGGCTTTGCCCACCTCCTTGTAAACTCTAAAAAAACTGCACCGGAACAGCAGTCGAGTTTAGATATTATCAATCGCAGTGGCGAGCATTTGTTGAAACTAATCAACGATATTTTGTCGCTGTCTAAGATTGAAGCTGGTCAAATTACCCTCGAATCAAATGCTTTTGACCTGTACAGTTTGCTCAATGATATAGAAGGGATGTTCCAACTCAAAACTCAATCGTCGGGGTTGCAACTTGTTTTTGAACGCAGTTCAGATGTACCGCAATACGTCCGAACTGATGAAAGCAAGCTGCGCCAAGTTTTGATTAATCTGTTGGGTAATGCTGTTAAATTTACTGAGGCGGGTAGGGTGAAGCTGACTGTAAAATGCCTTCAGTTGCTGGCAAAAAAACCGCTATCCAAATTCTTTCTCCAGTTCTCTGTGAAGGATACAGGCCCAGGCATTGCCCCTGACGAGGTTAGCCGTTTGTTCAAGCCGTTCGTGCAAGCGGATGCTGGCAGAAAATCGCAAACGGGAACGGGTTTGGGATTGCCAATCAGTAACTCTTTTGTGAAGCTGATGGGTGGTGAAATTAAGGTCAAAAGTTCTGTGGGGAAAGGAACGGTTTTTAGTTTTTACGTTAAAGTCAGTCATGCTACTGAGAGCGAAGTTTATGACAGACTGCCGCAAAAACGAGTGAAGGGGTTGACACCTAACCAACAAAATTATCGCATTCTGGTAGCGGACGATGAGTCGGCAAATCGGTTGCTGCTAACTCAGATATTGAAGTCGGCTGGTTTTCTTGTGTGCTTCGCGGATAACGGAATTGAGGCTGTTAAATTGTGGCGAAAGTACAAGCCGGATTTAATTTGGATGGATTTGAGGATGCCTGTTTTAGACGGTTTTCAAGCTACTCAAAAAATTAGAGCTTTGCCTGACGGTTCTAACACTAAAATTATTGCTTTGAGCGCTAATGCTTTTGTTAAAACCCAGGAACTTGCCTTGTCGAATGGCTTTGATGATTTTGTTGCCAAACCGTTCCGAGAAACAGTAATTTTTGAGAAGATGGCGCTTCATTTGGGAGTTCGCTATATCTATGAAGAGGAGTCGCCAAGGAAGTCTGAACAGGATGAGCCTGTTATGCAACTGACTCCTGAGTCGCTGTCTGTGTTGCCGAGGGAGTTGATTGAGAAGCTTTATAAAGCAGCCGCTTGTGGAGACGAGCAAGCGGTAAGGCTGTTGATTGAGCGAATCCCCCTGTCGCAGAAGCCTCTTGCTGTGGCTCTGACTAAATTAGTTGATAATATGAGCTTAGATATTATCAGCGATTTAACTCAACACTACCTTTGAACGAACCCCACCCAAATCCAAGATTATGAGTATGGACTGCGCTCAACATCTCTGCTCAGTGCTAACTGCGATAGTTCAATGCTAACTGCGATCGCAGTTTTCAGAGGCGGTTCTCAAAGTTATTTCAAAGATTAGCCTAGAATAAGCCGCAGTCCACTAATATTGTTGTTGAATCAACACGTTTATTGCGTGCTTAAAAATAGATGAGCAAAATTATTGCGCTGTTCAACCAGTCAGGCGGTGTCTCCAAAACCAGTTTGACAATGAATTTAGGCTACCATTTGGCGAGGCGGAAGCAAAAAGTCTTGTTAGTAGATATGGACCCCCAAGCCTCACTTACCACCTTCATGGGCTTGGAGCCATCTGAGTTACAGGAGACTGTCTACGAGTCTATTATGAACGGTTCTGACGCGGCGCTCCGCAAAAACCTTCACAACATGGACTTGCTTCCTTCCAATATTAATTTGAGCGGAGCAGAGCTGGAACTGGTGGTGGCTGACATGAGAGATAGTCGGCTAAAAGAAGTCATTGACCCCCTGAGCTCGCACTATGACTTCATATTGATAGACTGCCCTCCTTCGCTAGGCATCCTATCCTATATCAGTCTAGTTGCCTCCACTCACGTCTTAATTCCGATTCAGACTGAATATAAAGCTCTCAAAGGAACCGAATTGCTGTTGCAAACCATTGCTCGCGTCAGGAAACGCGCCAATCGTTCATTGCAGATTGCTGGAGTGATTCCGACGCTGTACGATACCCGTACTGTACAGGCCTTTCAAAGTTTGCAGTCAATTACTACTTCTCTGGAGAAGATTGGTGCGATTTACCCTGCCGTGCCTCGGACTGTCGCTTTCGCCGATGCGTCACAGCAACACGTACCTCTGGCCGTGTACAATCCAAAACATCCAGCCGTCGCCGTACTCGATACTATTGCACAAGGACTCTTAGCTCTGGCATGAATCAAAAGCGCGACAGTCAGCCTTATCAAATCAAAGGGGTTGAGGCTCTATTAGGAACCAGCGACAGCGAAGATGCCGCATCCTCCCTAGTCTCCATAGACACAATTGTCTTGCCCCAGCAGCAGCCACGCCGCTATTTCGATCCGACAGCTATGCAAGAACTGGTGGAGTCAGTCAAGCAGCTAGGGATTCTGCAACCGCTCCTGGTACGCCCAATAGATGGCAACAAGTACGAATTGGTAGCGGGAGAACGGCGCTATCGAGCCGCTTCGTCGTTAGGTTTGACTGAGATTCCTGTTGTGATTCGGGAACTGACAGACACAGAGGCTCTGCAAATTGCACTGCTGGAGAACTTGCAGCGGGAAGATTTGAATGCGATTGAGGAAACTGAGGGAATTCTGCAATTGCTGGCAATGAAATTGAACTCTACCTCTTCGTCAGTTATTGCTTTGCTCGGAGCAGCCGCGCACCCGGAACGCGCCGGTGTGGATAACGTTATCCACAGCTCGGAGTGGGAAATAGTAAGCGATATATTTGCACTCGTCGGGAAGTACACTCCAGAGAGTTTCCGAACCAATCGCCTCCCGTTGCTGAACCTGCCAGATGATGTGATTGGAGCGCTGCGGAAAGGACAGATTGAGTATACTAAAGCCAGAGCGATCGCCCGAGTTAAGGATAGCTCAGAGCGCTCCCAATTGTTAGAAGAGGCGATCGCTCTCGACCTCTCCCTGACCCAAATCAAACAGCGCATTGCCGATTTAAAAGCGAAAAGTACAGGGGAGGCGACTGCACCAAATCACTCACTTAAAAGTCGCGTAGATGCAGCTTATGGCAGAGTGAAAAAGTCTAAGGTTTGGGATGACCCCAAAAAGCAAAAGAAACTAGAGAAGCTGTTAGCTGAACTGGAAGCTTTGGTGGGTGAGGGATTGGAAAAATGAAGCTGATTTTAAAGTAAAACTACATGAACTACCTACACTGTGCCTTGCGGGTACAATGTAGGCTTCTGTTGTTTTAGGAAAACTCCAAAAACGCTCTAAATTCCTTGGGCTGAACACGCCTTTGAGGCGGTTTTTATGGGTTTAAAGCGAACGACCTCAAAAAAGAGCTTTTCGAGGCGTAAGGTTGCTGCAATCCGATCGGCTGCTGGTGTCCGATCGCTACAATATGTCAAATGGGTTCTATAGCAGTCGTCATACTGCTATAGACAAGGTAGGGTTCATGAATGACCCCTACCAGACTTTGTGTTCTAACCGACGAAAGCGGTTGCTATATTTGTGAACTGCGAGTGCGGCGAAAGAAATAGGTTAAACAATTTATGCCTGATGAATTTCCCATCATTATTGTCACCCCTCAAGCTTACGAACTCTCCAAGACTGAGGCAATGGGAAGCAAGTATAAGTTTTGGTTTGAACACCCAGAACTCGGCCGCTGCCTGTACAAACAAGCAAGACTTGATTTAGGCGAAGATTGGGCAGAAAAAGTGGCCTCCGAATTGTGCGAATTACTGGGAATTCCTCATGCTAATTATGAACTGGCCGCCACGAGTGAGGGGAATCTCGGTGTAGTCTCTTCTTACTTTTTGCCTAACGGTGGCACCCTCGTTCACGGTAACGAACTTCTTACTCCCATCGTGCCCAATTACCCCACCTTTGCAACCTACAACCTGTCACAACATACAATTGATCTAGTGTTGAGAATTATCTCTGATGAATCTGTGAACTTACCCATTGGTTGGACAGTACCCAGTGGCATCCAAAAAGCTGTAGAAGTGTTTGTCGGCTATCTTCTGTTAGATGCGTGGATTGGCAATGGCGATCGCCACCACGAAAACTGGGGTGTTGTCCGAAATAAGGCAGTGCCTACTACATCCGAAACAGCACACCTAGCACCCAGTGCATCCGAAACAGTAAATCTAGCGTCCACTACATCCAAAACAGCACACCTAGCACCCAGTTACGATCATGCTTCCAGTCTGGGGCGCGACCTCTCAGATCGACAAAGGCAAAAACGCTCAGTAGAGGCTTATGCTAACAAATGTTTCTCAGCGTTTTATGGCAGCGTTGATGATAAAAAGCCTCTCAAAACAATTGATGTATTTGACTGCGCTGCACGTCGATTTCCGAATGCAGCGCATATATGGCTTGAGCGACTTGAAAGTATCTCAAAGGCGAATATGGTGGATATTTTTAATCGAATTCCTAACACTCGTATCTCACCGATTGCAGCCGAGTTTGCCCAAAAGATTCTTGAATTCAATCAACACAGACTGCTTAACTTGAGGAAAACGCTACCGTGAAAACACACTCAACGCTTTTTTTGGCTTGGCAAGATCCAAACAGCCGTTCCTGGTTTCCCATTGGCAGGCTAACCTTTGACGGAACCAACTACCAATTTACCTACACGCAAGGCGTTTTAGAAGCTCAACAGAAGTGCGGTTTTGAACCCTTGCCCTCGTTTCCGCGCTTAGGTGAAGTATATACATCAACCTACTTATTTTCCGTATTTGCTAATCGGTTGATGCCGACAAATCGCCCCGATTACTCAAGTTTTATTCGGTGGCTAAATCTTTCTCAAAATGAAAGCGAGCCAATTGCCATGTTAGCTCGCAGCGGTGGGCGGCGAGAAACAGATACTCTAACTGTTTTTCTCATTCCTGAACCAGATTCAGAAGGGCGGTATCGCCTTCACTTTTTCTTGCACGGACTGCGGTATTTGCCACCCTGTGCAATTGAGCGAATTAACCGCTTAGAGACAGGAGAAAATTTGTGGTTAGCTCACGAATTTCAAAATCATTATGATTCTAAAGCATTGACTTTAAATACAGAAGACCACCATATTGTCGGGTATTGTCCGCGATATTTGAATAGTGAGATTTTTGAAGTTCTATTGAGGAATCCCAGTTTGGTAGAGGTGCACGTAGAGCAAGTCAATCTACCGCCGACACCACTCCAGTTTCGCCTGCTGTGCAACATAACGGCTCAATGCTATGATGACTTCCGCCCATTTTCAAGTCATGAATATCAGCCCCTCAGCAGCTCTTAGGTACTGGAAAACCCCCGCAACTCCGAGTTAGACTCCTCTTGACCAAATTGAGCCAAACATTCATCACCGCAAGTCGCTCAGGAGCCTTTTCGCAATCCGGCCTGCTCGATCGGCGCTTTCTTCCCCAATCCGGTCTCACCGGAGTGCTACTGATGTTGACTCCCGCTCCCACGATCCATTCGTAGCAGGCTTGCCCCTCAAAGAGGATAGCTCTTGGGTGCTGAAAAGCCCCTGCAAAGATTGGGATTTACTCAGTTGCAGTTCTTTGCCCCACAATGTCCGACCTCTTTGCTATTATATGAGGGCGTTGGTTACTGACCCTGCTGTTGCTTGAGATGAGGGTAAAAGGAGAGTCGGATAGCGAGTTTGTAAACCAGTTTCGTGGGTGCTTGGGATTAAAGTGTACTCTATTCACCTGCAATCTGTTGTAACTGTAAGCTCGACACCGACCTCCTGAGATGGTTTATTTTGGCGAACATGAAATGATATTTTGAATCATTCTACTTGTATGAGAATAATTTATCCCCTTAACCAGTGAACAATCCGCAACCAGTTTTCATAAAAGAAGGAGCTAGTTCCCGTGAAAAATGAGTTAAAAGAAGACAGGAATGAACTGGCGAGGCTGGATTATAGCGACTGGCTAGCAAAAACTCTTGACGAACTGAATCAAGAAACCGGAGCAGCAATATTTTGCTTAAAACAAGATATCCCTTCAGGAAGATTTAGGTTAATTATAGACATTCATTGTTTGGCTTTTCAACTCGCAAAAAATCAAGAATTAAGACCTCCATTAGAGCCAGGAGAAAAAGCCTATAAAGCGACAATAAACATGGTTGAAAAATGCCGTGAAACCTTCGGAGAAAAAATTCAAGAAATCAAAACGGCTTTATCAAATAGATTAATCGAGGCTATTAGGAAAGTCCACGGCTCAGAGCCTGATGAAGAAAGCTCAGAGCCTGATGAAGAAAGCTCAGAGCCTGATGAAGAAAGCTCAGAGCCTGATGAAGAAAGCTCAAAGCCTGATGGAGAAAGCTCAAAGCCTGATGGAGAAAGCTCAGAAGTGACAATTGATGAATTAATCGAGTCAATGCTTGTACCCCTGGCATCAATGCCAAAGCAGCCCTCCTTGTTTGCTTGGCAATTCCCTTCGATGACTGGGTTGAGTTCGCAGGATTTGACCTTGGATTATGAAGTGGAGACTCCTACAATCAGGAGTCACAAAGTAACAATAGAGATAAATAGTACAACTCGCTTCCGCGAATTTGTGGTGACTGGGCTGGAAAATTATGTTCAATTCTTGAAAATACAACAGGACTCAAATTATCCTGATTTTGTAATTAAAAACGTGAGAACGAGCCTCGATTTGCTCAAAACTAATGGTTCTAATGAATTATGCCAACTTGAAAAATTACTTAATCAGGAAACAATCGGTCGCCTGAAAAGAGAGGCGGAAGTAACTTACTTGGAATCCTTGGCAAATATAATTGATGAAGATTGCGCTCGCGTTAGAGACTCGAAGCAAAAAAGTAAGTTAATACATCAGTTTGCCCTTAAAGGGAAACAACAGCCACGCGGAATATCACTCGACGAAGCCTCGTTTTATTTGAGGGACTACAGCCGGCGTCTTAGATCACTGGAAAAATTCATCAACGACAAAAAGAAACCAGAGGCTTATTACGAAGTAACATACCAGGGCGTACTTGTAGACATCCAAGAATTATTCTCTGGGCGGGATGCCTTCTCCGAGTTACCTCTTTTAGGCAAAATCGATGGCTGTATTGGAGAAACAGACGATCCACATCAGAGCATTACCTCAATAACTTTTGGACTCAAATTCAAGTTAAACGGGCGCGTCAGTAATCCGGTTCTTTACGATTCTTCATTTGTGTATGGGCTTGAGATGATTAAGCCGGATTCAAAGTTGCATAACATAAATTTGGACGATCTAACGCAGGAGAGGCGCAAGAAACACATTGAGAAAATAGTTAAGTTTTTCGTTCTTTATTACTTTGCATTTGCCTGTCCAAACCCTCTAGCGCCAAATTATTGTTACGAGGATGTTCTAAATTTTGATGTAATCAGGAGATTTACGGAAGAAGTATTGCCTCAGTTGAAAGAAGAAGCTCTTGACAGTGATGAGGCTAAGAAAAATTTAATGATAAAGTTTGTTGGTGAAATGAGTGAATACTTAGTTACTGACAAACTGGAAGCTGTGGTAAAGGCTCTTAAAGAATACTTAAAAAAAGAAAAACTTGGGTTTTCTGCCGAAAAAAAGGTAAATATAGGGCTGTCACGGACATTGCTTCTGTCAGACTTGAGCGAAATCAGCAATACGGGTAGATTCTTCGGGAATGAACTGTCGGAGAATCTGAAGGAATGCCTCAAGTATGTTTTCATCTCGGCACAGGTGGCAAATAAAGACGCAATCATCCAGTTTCCTGTAACGCTGACATTTGAGACGGATAACTTCTACCGCACGAGTAAGAAGCGCGAGTTCGACATGAGCTATCAAATTGGCGACATTCAAATGCTTCCCGTGTTCTATAGTTTTGCAAGTCAAGATACAAGCAAGCAATTTGCTCGCGATAAAAAGAACATCGAAATGCTCGCACCCTTATTAGGGGAGAAACGTAACCTGCCCCAAAATGCTGATGAAGCATCGGAATACATGAGTCGCCTTGTATTTCCTGGCTCACTAATAGAGTTTAAAGTGACTGAAGTACCTTTAGAAAAAGCCACAGAACGGGGGCGTTTTATATACGAGCTTACTTGGCGGACGCTGGGCTTCATAATATTAGATATTCTGACATCTCAAGCGCGAAAAAATAAAAATTTATTTGTAGGTCAGTGGCTGCTGCACCAAACAGCAGAAGCCCAAACAACGCAGCAGGAAACATTGCTTCATCAAATAGTGGAGGAATGGAGTTATGTATTGAGCGACTCCTTGTTGATGAATTCTCAAGGAATAGTGATGCCGAATATTAACCGTTATAAAATTCCAAATGCCAAGTGTTCGCTCTACTCAATATTGCCACAGGAATACAAAATTAAGAACAATAACAATAGAACCATAGAGCCCTTGTTAATAATGATGGTTTCAAGCAACAAATGCGACGCCCGTTCCTCACGTTGGGGAGAAAACTACATTGCCAATTTGACGGGTGAAGTTGTGGCAGTGGAGCCTACAGAAACAGGTCTAAAAGTGAGGATGGTGAAAACTCTGGCGGGAAATTACAGAGGGGATGAACTGCATCGCTGTCCTGCAGTGCTGCGCGACACAATTAGCGATATGTATCTCAAGGGGTTTCGCCACGTTATATACATAGCTAGCAGTCCCTTTTCTGAACACCTGCGCGTGACTGACCAACAAAATGAATTGTTCTTCATGTCGCCGGAACTCATCAAATACCTCAAGATTGCTGATGATCTGGTAATATATCCGGTTCTGTACGACAGTTACAGCGCCTTGCGGATTGATGGGGAACTGAAAGAAGAGACTTTGTACGTTCAGGACGTGCGCCAGTTGAGTAACGTATTTAATGACCCCAATCGCTCCCAGGTAGTATTTTTCAATTTGTTCACCGGAAAGGCTGTAGAGCGAGATCGTATTTTCTACAACACTGTGACAACTTATTCTACCTTGCTCAACGCCCACCCTGGCGACGTAATTGACGTGAATAAGGTGATGGACGGTCTCATCAAAGAGGGGCCGCTCAAAAATGACCTCATGCTTGGGTTAACGCTCTTGCATTATTCAAAATACGAAAAAAGCCAAACTAAGGCAGAGAAATCGTTCCTCAAACTCGACCCCCTAAATGATATTATCGGCGACAATGCAATTGGCAGGTCAGCAGCCAAAAGTCGGCACTGCATCTCTTCGGTGCAAATGAATTCTATCGCATATCTCACAGAAGTGTACAACGCATTGATCGTTCCAATTTCTGAAGAGAATGCGATACATAGCAACATTAATCTATCTCACTCCTCTCTCTTGCTTCTCGATGAAATTAAGAATTACTTAGTAGATCGTGAAGTAAGCGCTCCCGATGAGCTGCCTCAACATTATGTTGACTGCTTGGTTGAGTCCTATTCCAATCCGATGCTTAAGGAGCGAGTTGAATCGATAATCGCTTCCCAGTGGTGGGTTATTAGCAACGGCGATATTGTCCCGTTTTAAAGGCTCTGTAAGTTTTAGAGGATCTGTAAATGGAAATAAGAGAGGCACAAGGACATCTTTTCGAGCTAGCATTTAACGCGGGAATATTGACGGCGATTCATCAAACAGGGATGAAATACGCCCACATGGGTTTATTCATTGATGATTTAAAAAAACTCAATCATCGAGGAGTCGTCAATAGCCTCGTTCAAATGAAATTGAAAGAGGGATTTATTGACGCGGAGAGTCAGCGAATATGGGCAACCTGGGGCAAGTTGTTACTCCTGCGGGGTCATCTTGGCGGTTTGGGTTTATGGCACGAACTGATGGATGCGTTCGGGTACTCCTCTAATACAAGCAGATATTGGGAATTGCTGTACGTGCAGTGCTGTCTTTCGGATGCAACCAGCATGAGAACACTGGAAAAAAACGAACATGACCGCTATTCTCAAATCCTTTCCCAGTTGGGCATTACCCCAGATAAGGTTTTCCCATACATAAATAAATACGCTACAACGGGGGAATTTTTAAAGGCGGACACATTAATGCTGATGTCGAAAGAGGGGGAGGGAGGCGGAAAAAAGGAATATCGCATCGTCTGCGTTGATTTGTCTGCATTCACCGTTGATAGCAATGACAGCAGCGAGTTGAACGAAGGGGAAAATCAGGGTGCAACTGATGAACGAGAACATTGCGATTTGTGGAATTTATCGAGTGCTTTATCAATCCTTGAGTCTCTCGGAGTGGAACTGCACCGCTTAATGTCCAAAAGTGTTTATCATCACTTAAAAATTGACACAAAGGAAGGAAGCAATCGAGAATTAATAATTGGGCGTGACATAAAGGATTACCTGACAGCTTTTTCTTATTACGACAAGGACTTTGTTAAGTTGGTGCAGGCGGCATCGTACTCCGCTAGTTTTGTCAAGTTTCTCGAATCAGAGAACAGGATACCAAAGGATGCAACTGTCCAAGTCACGGCGATCGGTTACACGACGCAGGGAATTAGCACTCTGAATGTCGGGCGGGAAGATTTCGATATCCTTGATCGTTGCGCCGACGCATATAAGTCCATGAAGAGACAGGAAAAGTCTGACACAGAGAATTCAATCGATAGTTATAAGCGGACGCTTGTTAAGATGCTCAATTTAATCAAGCGAAGTGTCGCGGATAGTTTATTGTACGCACCCGGTGGAATGGGAGTCAGCGTTGGAAACAGTACAGCAGGAGAATGCGAACAAGAGAGCGATCGCCAACAGCAGGACGTAAAAGAATTTGTTGACTCGCTGTGCGATATGAATACCACTGCGGACAGAACCGTGTCTTTCACTGAAACAATTAGTAATTTTCACAATCCATCGGATTTTCTAGATGATTCGATTACTTCAAAATACAACCTTCCTCAGAAAATTACGCTAAGGAATGCTCATGCCCAAATAATAAACGAACAACTGTCATCCGCCTGTCGCTATCTGTTCCTGACCGGAAATCCGGGTATTGGGAAAACAACGACAGTGGTAGATTTTCTTCGCGATCGCGTTAACGAGGGCTTCCTGCTGTTCTACGTCAGTCCGCGGCTATCGGTTAACGAAGACACAATCAATAAATTTAGAACTGAATCGCGGCGCTTGTTTGCTGATGACCTGTACTGCATTTATACCAGCCACGCTATTATTGCCACCAACAACGGCTTGCCAACAGTCAAATATTATTCTAATGGCGATACTAATACTTCTAATTGGTCAGGGGTAACTTTTATTGGCGTTGGAGATGAGGGAAAGCATCTCACAAGAGCGAGACAGGAAATAAGTCGTCTTTCAGGAAATTCGCTTGGCTACGATAAAAAATCAGGAACGGGAGTGATTAGGAGCCTGTGCGATGCTGGTCACGCTCTCATCAATAAGGGCGTGAGTAAAATTGTGATTACCTGCTCTACTCAGTCCCTCCGTAAAGTGAATAAATACGGAGACTCCTTAGATAACTTTCATAGACTATTCCGTTCGGTTACAAATCAGGGTGAAGTGATTTCAGAGGAAATGATTAAATTATCTTCACGCCTGAGAAACATCATTGTTATGGTTGACGAAGTGACGGGCGATAGCGCTGGGGTTGAGTGGTTTCACGCCATGCAGAAATGGCTGGATAAAAAGCTTGAACTCTTCGATAAATCGCATGGTTTTAATACTAAACTGATTGTTGCTGACGCTTCCCTAATAGGTGTTGAAGTTGTTAAGCCGCACCTCGGTACAAGGGAAGCGGAGCCGGCTAAGATTTACTGTTCTCCTGTTGAGAATGAGCGAGAGCCACTGGAGCTTAGTTTTCAGTCGTTTACTGATGAGTCAGCACGGCGAGGAATTATTGATTCCACCATAATTAACGCCAACTCATATCCAGCAAGACTTATTGAACTCACTTACAAAGTTTTCTTCGAGACTTGTAAAATTAATGAGGATGGCTCCCTTAAAAATAAACTGGGTCAGTCAGCGCGGGACGATTCCCTAGTAACCGAAATAATCCACCACGTCTCTGAGCAAAATTCAGACCAATTACTGGTTTACATTCAGGACAAGCAACGTCTGATACAATTAATAGATTTGGTCAAAAAGAGGCAGCCTCGATTCGATAAAAATAAGGCTTATCTGGAAATACATTCCCTTTCAGATCCAGACAAGGAAAGCCGCCTTGAATGTAAAGACCAGGTTAGAGTAGTATTTATGACATCATCAGCTTCTCGCGGCATTTCCTTTCCTCATGCAAAACACATAATCGTCGAGCTACCTAGGTTTCAGATAGAAAACAACCTGATGGAAATTATTCAGACCATCTATCGAGGTCGGGGCGATTTTGCCGAGGGAAAAAATAACGATCGCGAACCTAAGAAAGTGACGGTGTACATTGTTGAAAAAGTATTCACCAATGTACCCAGCAAGCAACAAAGTCAGATCACTCGCGTCGCAAATCTGATAGGTTCCTTGCTCGTCTTGCGAACAGCGATAATGACGAGAATTACGGGTGCAGGATATCTCTGCGGACGCAGCACAGCAATGATTCCCATTGGCGGAAAAGGGATGTATTCGGGTGGCGAGACGTTTAGTACCCGTATCAAGTCTCTCATGCAGCGGCTGCGGAGCCATCAGCGTCTACATCCAGAAGATCGAGATGTTAAACTTGCTCTCGAACATTTGCCTTGTTTTTTTGAGTCTGCGAAATTCTTCCTACAGAAGTCTACTTGCTCACCCAATTCTTCTGTTTCCTACGAACAGACAAGGAAAAAAATTAGCTTACCGTCTCTATTGGAGTTAGGCGTTGATTTCTTATTTGACCAATGCTCTTGCATGGCTGACTTGTTGGATATCGAACTCAGCCCGCAGGTTTTTTATGTGGATGGTTCGCTGTTGCTCGTCCCAATGAATAATAACACAGTGACCTCCCTTTACAGGTTCGATCCTTATTCCCAAGTCAGTAAATACGCGACGCCAGAATTCATAAATGCTTTGGAAAATATCTGGCGCAAAAATTACCCACAAGATATAAAAAATGAAATTTACTTCGCTCTTGATTTCATCCAAAAGCTCAAGCAAAATGAGGAGATTACGCAGCAACTTAGCGACTCTAGCAATTTCAGCGACCAGTATTTCGCTGTTCCCCTACATTTCTTGGTTGCAGATGAAACTCTCCGGCGCTCATTTACAGAAGAGAGTGAAAACTCGCCTGTGAGTCACAGGTTTCGTATGTTACTGGAGCGTTATGTCAAGGCTTTGTACCCCGCTACTGATTTTCTCCCCATCGGCAATGGCTTCGTTGATTTTCCTTGGGTGATTTTTAAAAGTTACGACTTGGCGCAGATTCGTCGGGGTTTGTTCAGAGCAAATTACTTTCTTAACTCTCGCTCCCTGAATCTCCTCAATCTTATTTTGTTCAGGGGGTGACAAGCGCCTCCTGAATTTTAGTCTAACTGCTTTGCTGCATTACCTGCAACCGTCGCTCGTTGACTTGCCCCGCATCCCTTCTATCAGCTTGCCTGCTAATAACGCAGTTATGCACTGCTGTAACTGGTAAAGGTTCAGCCAGTCGCACCCAACTAATCTTAGAGTGTCAGACGAAAGTTAACAGTTTCGGTAAGTTTCCCCATAGTCTTGTATTCGATTATTATCCGAACATATAAATCTCAACTTAGCGTACCAAACCAGCCAGCAGCCCCGACGCTTCCCGCTGCAAGCTCTGCCGATTATCATCGTAGCAATTAAGGACGTTCGAGCTGGTATGGCGGCTCAACTTCTGCGCCATTCGCGTATTGCCGTTGCTTGCATCTAACAGCGTCGTAATTGCAGCGTGGCGTATTCTGTGCGGGCTGATTCTTTTAGGAATTCCCGCAGCGGAGCAAGTTGAGAAAACAAGCTTGTAAATAGCGTACCCGCTCAACCTCAACCCATATTCCCGCTTTGTCAAAGCAATAAATAAAGGATCGAGGGGCATTGCAGCTCCCCGCACGCTCAGCCAATCAGAAATCGCATCTGCCGTCGCGCTATGCAAGTCAATTAGCTGCGCTTGAGTTCCCCTACCTTTGCCGTAAATGTTCAGAGTTCGGGCTAGCGGGTCAAAGTCGCCTATATTGGCTCCGCCGAGCTCCCCCCGGCGCAACGCATTGTCCCACAGCAGCCGGAGAACTGCATAGTCGCGCTTTCCCTGGGGTGTACTCCTGTCAGGAATGGACAACACCGACTGCATCGCCGCCACATTCTCAGAAGCAACTCGGCCAAACCCTGTAGTATCCCGGTAAGGAACCACCTTCTCTCCTTCAACATCTACCAAACTCCACTCGCACTCGCCCACCTTCCGAGCAAAATTCACCAAACTTTTGATAGCCGCCAGCCGCCGATTAATCGTCGCTTCCTTAAGTCCCTTGTCGATTAGTTTGGCTTTATATTTGAGAACCACCGCGACAGCGGCGAAGCGGTTCAGCCGTAGGAACTCGCGCACCAATGCCGGGTGAGGTTCCTGCCCCGTCATTGTCGCAAAGAAATCGTACAAGTCTTTCTCATAAGCACGCCTAGTGTTGACAGAGCGCTTGGCAGCTAACAGCTCTGCCACTAGGTCGCGCGTCGAAGCTATTTCTCCAAAGGAATTAGTAGCGTGTTCTAAGTCCATAGCCGGCCTGATAATTTCTGTTTCCAGACCAGATTACCCTCATTAGGGGTGCAAAAAGATGGATAATTTACCAGTCCGTTCGGCGAGCGTACTAATGATGAGCGGTGGGCTCCAAAACCTTGCAGGCGCAGCGGCGATCGCTGCAATTGAGTGAACGAGCATAAATTTTGATGGTCAAACAATTAAAGCTGCCTCTTGGGGAAGTTCTGCCGCTAGCGCCGCCCCCTCTCTCTCAAGAGGGCAACAGCACCTTTTCAACCTTTACAGACAACATCAAGTTGCCCGTTCACCGCTGGTGCGAGATGAGCGTGCGGGTTTCTCGGCCTCTTGGGTCGAAACCGTTATTGCTAGAGCCTTGGAACGGGGGAGTGCGACTGTCTTCGATCCATTTGCCGGTGCGGGGACGACGCTGCTTGCTGCTGAGAAAATGGGGGTTGAATGCTTGGGAGTAGAAGCTCATCCCTTCGTTGCTAGGATTGCTTCAGCCAAGTTGTTATATCGAACTGACCCCGCTCTTTATTTAGAGCATATAAGAAATGTCAAAATACGTGCCGAAAATTTGTCGGGCTGTGTAGATAATTATCCGGCTTTGATTCGTTCTTGTTTAAGCGATCGCTCCCTTGAAGGCTTAAATCGATTGTGGCAGGCTTGGAAACAATTAGCTGACGATTCTCCTCAATCCGAGTTGGTATGGCTGACAATTATAGCCATTCTCTGCCATGTTTTCTGCGTTGGAACTGCCCCTTGGCAGTACATCTTACCTAACCCAACCAAAAAATCTGTATTGTAGCCGATGTCAGCTTTTGAGCTAATGGTTCAAACCCAGGTTCAAGACATGAGAATTGCAGGAAAAACAGCAGCTAATACTGCTAAGAGCGTTCGCTCTGATGCTCGGAATTGTCTTGGCGTACCGGATGATTTTGCTGATTTAATCATTACCTCGCCGCCCTATGCTAATAACTATGACTATGCCGATGCTACGCGCTTAGAGATGTGCTTTGCAGGAGAAATTAGTGGAAAAACCGGAAGCATAACGTCCCTCTGTGCGAAGGCTGTTTGTGGGTTAGGGGATGAGCGATCTTTGACAATAGCTTGTATCAACAGTTCTTAGTTTTAGGCAGAAATTAACAGCGATAGAGCAGGAAAGTATTACTGTAAAATGTTAAAATAATAGCGTTATGGTAAACTGTAGTAACGAGCGGATTGGGACAGTATATAGGAGAGCTTTCGATCGTGAAGTTAGTGAAAAAACATATTATTTCTCGCCACCACTGGAACGCAAATGCTTTGGGGATACAGGGCGTGGTAGTACGGAAAGTTCGGGTTACTCCTTACAAAACGGTTCGATAAAGCAAGTGAGATATTTGTCTATCAAACCTGTAACTATTATTGGCATGAAGAGGCTAGGCTATGGAGTTATATACTACCACCACCACCACGATAGATGGCGAGCGCATTCAAGAGTACGCCAAGAAGCTACGCCAAGGGAATTTTTTAGAAACTTTGGCCTTGAATGTAGCAATGGGGATTCATACCGAAATTACTAAAAGGGATGAAACATTAGAAGGCTTTAGTCCTAAGTGTGTTGATGAACTCGAAAAATTTCTCAAAGAGCAGATAGTTGATGATGCTTTCTACTTGACAAAAGCAGAGGAGATATTAAATCATCTGACCCTCTGGCTTGAGGCAGGTAGAACCGAGGAAAATTTATGGAAAAACGTGGCACTTGATTCAGCTTTAATTTTTCTAGAGCCACTCGATTTATCCAATCGGACACTAGATGAGTTAACCGCTATGCTGGGGCTGGCTTCAAAAACAGTTCCCGCAACCGAACCCCAGGTATTTATCAGCACCACAATCACTCAAATACTCACCTCAGCCCCTCCTAGAACGGCTTGCAAGTCCTTATTACGAATTTGGGATTGGCAAGAAGATGCCCATAAAAATGTGTTTTTTCGAGATAATTACAACACGGGTTTTGTTAAGTTAGCCTTAAAGGATAAAGACCCAGTTACTAAAGAATATTTTTACTTTACAGGCAAGGCCGCCTGGGGAATTATTGAGGAATTTGGCAATTTGGGGAAAGATACTGCCAAACTCCACTGTTTACTATCTGCCTATGTTTTTCAACAAGCTGTGCCTTGGAGAACTGAAATTAAGCTAGCTGGAACTGGGAAAAATGGTGGCACTAACCTCATAGACTTAATGGGTTGGGGTGAGCGTAAAGATATGACCACTTCCCAGAAGTTACTCAGGATAGAGCAATGCCTGAAGCTTCTGAGAAGGCTGGACGCTACCATTAAATGGAATATCGGGAAGCTAGGATGCGATATGAATTCCCTCATTTGGGACGTTGCTGTGGAGCGCTACGGGCAGCGTAACATTTTCACAAATGAAATTGATGAACCAACAGAAATAGTAGCCTTCATTCGGGCGGGTAGATGGACTGAGTTTTTCTTTAATAAACCTGGCAAGAATGCCAAGCCTCCAGTGGCCTTATATGAGTTTGGTTGGATTTCAGAATCGACGCTAAAAATGAACCCCTATCATGATGAGCTAGCATTTTTAATTGCCATCAATATAACAACAGAAAGCGCCATTCATACAAATGGAAAATACACGGTTAAGACCGTCCTAGAGATGGTGATGCCGAAAAATCAAATTGAATTAATGCGGTCTGTTAAATACAAAGCTCAAGATATAAAGGAGCGGTGGGGTAAAGCTTTAATGCGATTGATTGAGTTAGATTGGCAGATTATATATGACTCTGAAACCTACCCAGAATGGTTGCGTCCTGGAAGTACAACAGGTAAACCCAAAGATTGCAAAAAAAGAATTATTGATTTACTGCTAGAAGCTGGCGTCACCATCAAGCCTCCCGGTAAAATTCCTGCCTTGATAGCTGCTAAAAAATCAGCATCTTTGCCCCGGAAACGGAAATCAGCATCTGCTGCCCCGTTAGAGTGGGAACCGATACAGAAGGCTTGTGAAGCAAAGGGTTGGACGAAGCAAAGAGCCATCGCCGAAAAGCTGGGCATATCTCAGCAGCTAGTCTCACAGCTTCAGCGCGGCAAGCCAATTAGCCCCAAAACCGCCGCCCACCTCAGAAAAATCTTGCCTAAAGTGCTACCGGAACTGTCAATCTAGCTTCCCATCCCTTTAACTCGAACTCCAGCCCCAAGCGTAGTAAGGCTGGAGTTTTGCGTAGTAAGGCAAAAATGACCTCAAAATCACCTTCAAACTATTATCAGGCAAGGCTTACGACTTTACTACGGACACACCCGGATCTAGCTACCAAAACACCCGGATCTAGCTACCAAAACACCCGGATCTAGCTACCTTTCAAATTTGAAACCGTTTTACAGCAAGCGTTTCAGAACTTTACTACGCCTGGATTATCTTAATTAATTAATTATCTTTGATCGGCGTGCAAGCAGCGATTTTCAGAACATGAGACAAAGGGATGTTCCCCACTCAAGGAATAGCCCGGTGAAGATTTATCGAGATAGCACAGGCATTGACCTTCAAAATCAGTCCTCACAGAGACTCATAGTCCACTTAACCCCATCTGACCCGTTCATGAGGCGCTCTGGCGGTAGCCAGATTCGGGTGCAACTTGGAGTGCCTTTCGCATTGCTACTAGGCCAGAAGGTCAACACAGCCAACATGGGGGTGCGTTATGGTCTTGTCTAAGTCCGCCCTCACTGAATGGCAAGAAAGCGGCGTAGACTCCGCCATCTTCGCCCTCAACGTGCAAACTCTTAGTGGCGACGCCCCCTACGCCTACCTCCTCTACGAAATTAACGCCGCCTCCGGCAGAGTCCACCCCGACGCACAATGGCGGTGGGCCAGAAAACACTACAGCCACATCGAGCACGGTGGTTGGTGGTGTTCGGGCCTTGACCCCCTCAACAACTGGCAGCCCATGTATTGGGGCTGCTTCAAACCCTATCAGCCCCGCAACAGCTTCGACCCAAACGGTAAAACCAAGCCCGTCAAATACGAACACCCCCCCAAAACCCCCACCAGAGCCTTCTTCCTGCAAGTCCCAGACCACATCTGGGCAAAAGTTGCAGAACGCCACGGCGTCCCCATCAACCCTGAAAATCCAGAGGACTTAGAGATGGGGAGCACAGGAACGGGGGAGACGGGAGACGAAAATCTCCCCTCTGCCCCTGTGCCCCTCCGCAACCCCACAAACCCGCCTCAATTCTGGGAATGGGTTTGGCTCAACAACATCCCCGTCACCATCGTCGAAGGCGTAAAAAAAGCCGCCTGCCTGCTCACAATGGGCTACGCGGCCATTGCCCTCCCCGGCGTCACGATGGGCGTCAGAACCAAGAACGCGCTAGGGGAGAAGTGCAACCCCTATCTCATCCCCGAACTCCAACACTTCGCCACCCCAGGGCGGGAAATCTACATCGGCTTCGATCGCGACAGCAAGCGCTCTACCGTCCTCAACGTCAACCGCGAGATTGACAAACTCGGCCGCCTGTTCACCGCCGCCAAATGCTCTGTCAGCGTCATCACTCTGCCAGGACCGGAGAAAGGCATCGACGATTTCGTGGTAGCCAGAGGCGAGGATGCGCTCATTGCCCTCAAAAACGCAGCACGAGGCTTCCAATTTTGGCAGGATAGGGAATCATGGCTTTTAACCTATCCCGCGTCTTTAACGCTAAATTCTCGCTATCTGGGAGAACTCCCCTATCCAGAGTCCGGGTTAGCCTGCATCAAATCCCCCAAAGGCACCGGCAAAACCCGCTCCCTCGCCCACCTGGTTTCCCACGCCCTCAACACGGGCGAACGCCGCGTGCTAGTCATCACCCACAGGATTCAGCTCGGCCGCGCCATCTGCGCTGGGTTGGGAATCAACTACATCGACGAAACCAAGAACTCGCCGGAAGGCAAATTATTCGGGTACGGCTTGTGTGTAGACAGCCTCCACCCCCACTCAATGGCCCGTTTCAACCCCGAAAACTGGTCTGGGGCGATCGTCCTCATTGATGAGTGCGAACAAGTCATCTGGCACGCCTTGAACTCCAGCACCTGCCGCGAAAACCGCGTCGCCATCTTGCAAACCCTGCAAGAACTCATTCGCACCGTCTTAACCACCGGCGGCTTAATCGTTGCCCAGGATGCTGATTTATCTGATTGCGCGATCGACTACTTGAAGGCGCTTGCTGGCATCCCTCTCGAACCTTGGATTGCCGTCAACCAATGGAAACCTAAAAAAGAGCGGGACGCGATCTTCTACGCCACTCAAAGTCCCGCACCACTATTCGCTCAAATGGAGCAAATTCTGTCGCGAGAAGTCACCGGCTGCGACCTTGAAAGTCGCGCCCTCTGCTGCCCGATCGATCGAAACAGGCCCCACATTATGGTTGTTGAAGACTCCCAAAAAGTCAAAGGAAAATGGTCGTGTCGCAATCTAGAAACACAACTGCAAAAACGATTTCCCGACAAGCGCATTCTCAGGATTGATAGCGAGTCAGTAGCCGACCCCAACCACCCCGCTTATGGCTGCGTTGAGAAACTTAATGCCACCATTCAAAACTACGACATCATCATCGCTAGCCCCACCATTGGCACAGGAGTTAGCATCGACATTCGCGGTTATTTTACAGCCGTATTCGGCATTTTCAAAGGAGCAATTGCCGTCAACGATGCCTTGCAAGGTCTCGCTCGCGTCAGGGATGAAAATGTTCCAATCTTTGTCTGGACAGCGCCCTTTGGCATTGGCAAAATTGGCAACGGCAACGCTTCTTACCGAGCTCTCCTCGCTTCCCAGCAGAAGGTTATCAAAACCAACATCCGCTTGCTGCAAAGCGTTGACTTCGACATCGACGCGGCCCACGACCCGGTTCACCTGCGGACTTGGGCAAAAATGGCTGCTAGAATCAATGCCGGAATGTGGCATTACAGGGAGGCGATTAGGTACAGCTTAAAAGCTGAAGGGTTTCAGGTAAAACTGTGCCGAGAAAATCAGCTAGAACAACTCCTTTTAGAGGGATTAACGCAGCAAATAGCAGCCAGCGCGGTCAAAAACTGGAAGCTATTGCAGCAGCTTGCCCGGGAGGTTGATGCTCAGTTAAATGAATTAACTCTCCGAAATGTCGGAGCTGCTCTGGTTAAGGAAGAGGCTGAGTCAATTCAGCAAGAGAACCGCAGGGTAGAAGCGGATGCTGTTGCTGGTGCTCCTGATATTACTCTGTCTGAGTATCTGAAGTTGAAGGACAAGCGCTCCAAGACTCCCGGCGAACTCAATCAAGAACGCAAGTACCAACTGCAAGAGACTTATGGTGTGTCGGTGACGCCCGAGCTGAAATTGAAGGACGACGACGGCTGGCTGCCTCAAATTCGCCTGCATTACTATTTGACCCATGACCCAGAGTTTGTCAAGAAACGAGATAAAAATCACTTGGCAGGCCATCAAGAAAGGGGTCAAGGGAAGGTTTGCCCGCAAGATTTGCGCTTCCTGAAAGCTTCTGTGGAAGCTCTCAAGAAGTTGGGGCTGATGGAGTTCTTTGACTCAGACAGGGAGTATCGAGGGACTGACCCGGAGGTGATAGCCTTTGCTCAAAGGGTCAAGCAGTATTCTGCGGACGTGAAAGATTTTCTGGGTATCAACGTCCACCCTAATGCCCACCCAATGGAGGTGGTTCAGTATGTTTTGAAGGGGAAGCTGGGCTTTACCCTGCGGCTGGTTCGCCAAGAAAGGTCGGAGGAACGAGATGCTTTGGGCAGGCCCAAGCGCATTCGAGTTTACCAGTTCCAGTTCCCCAACGACGGCAGGTCGGCGATTTTTGCAGCTTGGCAGCAGCGGGATGAGAAGGCCATCTCTTTGGCAGAAGCCGCGGCTCCCTGTTTGGAAGGGGTTCCTGGCGGCACAGGGTCGGATAAAGATATAAAGATATCGGGAAGTGTGCCACCAATTGATGAAGCTGCGAACGCAGGACACTCATTGAAGGTGGGCGCGCTTGTGCGGTTTGTTGGTGAGGTTCAAAAATATGTGGTTAAAGCTGTCTCAGGCGCTCGAGTGATGGTGGAATCGTTGCTTTCGGGTGCGATCTTCCACACTTGCGATCGCCGTTTGGAGCTGGCGGATTGAGGAGCAAGGTGAGAACGCTGCCAAAAAGTGCGATTCGTTTAGTCCCAGCGCGACCTGAAAAGGATCGTCTGTTCCGCAGAGCCTACTCTGCTAAGGACTTCACAGCCTTTACCCTCATGTAAAAGACTCATCTGAGTCCGGCCGCGTCTCAGTACAGTATTAGACGCTCGCGGCGCCGGCTCGCCGAAAAAATACTTTTCAAACGCGATATCGAGGGGAATTCGCGGATGGAACGATCGCGCTCACCTATGCGTGCGGTCTCAGACTATATTGCCTCGAAAGACCGCAATACCCCTATCGCAGGAGTTCTGTGGGGGGCGCAGTTGGCGCTCTTCAAAGCAAGTAATGCTGCGAGCGATCGCCAATAAACATATCTCAAGCCAATAAATAATAACTCCGACAGGTATCCGGTAAAAACTTGAAAGATTCCAATCCCTCACAAGTTAAATTAGAGATTTGTGTGATAGAGGATATCGTCTTTCCAAACGCTTCATCTCTGTTGGCATATCTGTCAGTTGTCGCGCGCTCAGCAATCGATGCTACCTAGCCTCCCATCATATCTTTGAAGTGCGTGAATATCAGACGATTGTGCTTGCATCCGCTTGCAATTAATGCAGGCTCTAATATTAGAGATTTTCATTGATTGATTTAAAGAAATGTCGCTCTGCAATTTCTCTATCGAGAAATTGGTCTGAAAATTTATCAAAACAAATCAGGTGCAATAGATGCACAGTTAAAAACTCATGTCAATCCCAAAAGGAAAGCGAGATTTGATTTCAATTTTGCCACTAAAACATTTGAAGGATATGCCGCCTGCAATTGAATTGCCTGCCAACTTCGCCAAAATTCATCCCCCGCGCTTTAACTGTGGCGAAATGGTGCGCTGGACGGGTGTTAGCGAAGAAGCTGACAGAGGAATGGTTATCGGCAAATTTTACAACTACGAACAATGTCAATGCTGTTGGATGTGGTGTTACATCATTTGCCTTACTCCTGATTCCAAAAGTGCAACGTGGTGTCAGTTTGATACTGCCTGGGAGGAAGATTTGGAGAAGTTTGAGAATGATAAAAAAGCAGCAGAATCTGACCGATAGAGAACGCAATTTGATTGCAGTTTACAGTCAATGCCAATTGCGAATGACACCGAGGCAGTTTTATGCAAAGTGGGGAGTGAGTTATGAGGAAATCGCTTTTATTTGTTCTCGTTCAGATTCTACAGTGCGGCGTTGGTTTAAAACGGGTAAAAATCGCAGATTTCCTACTGCTGTCGATTTGCGTCATTTGGCTTTAATGGATTTTTTGCTGGAGCATTTTGAGGAAATTCCAGAGACATTGGTGGCTTTCCTGTGTCCGCCTTGCGAAGAGAATAGCCTGGATTAATAGTGGCGCGTATAACGGAAAGACTGTTTAGGGCAACGACTGTATACGTTGTCGCAATCATATACTGCTGACTTGTTCTAACAGTTTTGTTGGCTGCTATACATCAAGCTTTTTCAGCATCAAAAAATAATTGGAGCTTGTCTTAGCACAAACCTTGTCAAATATCAATGTCACCGTGACCTGTCTTTGACAAGATTATTCAATTACTGTCTTGGCAAGCAATGAAACAAGAGCACAATCTGTTACTTTTACTGCTGAGGTACTAAAATGACCTACTCTGAAAAATTGCACCCGTGGTGTATCATTAGCCTGCTTCCTAATTGTCAGCGTGTTATTGTGGCACGATTTCGTAAGAGAAACGATGCAGACGATCATCTACGGGTTTTGCAGCGGTTAGTGAAAACCCGCACATTTGTGATTATTTTTGACATCCAACCAAAGCCTACTGTGCCTAAAGAATAACGGCGAATGCAGCGAAGGTTTGAAATCGAATTAATCAAGATACCTGCGTTAGTTGAATAAACCGACTTTCCAGCGATTTCTCCCAGCGACAGAACCTACTGATAGCTGGGAGAAGTTTTTATCAATTGAATGGTGTTAACTCAATAAATTGTCAGTAGCCGACTTTTTAAAGTGTACTAACTACAACTTGTTATCATAGTCTAGATTGACGCTCTAGAGCTATCGCATTTGTACGGATAGTTACAATTGTATGAGTAAATATACTCGGATTGATAGCTGTGCAATCGTAGATGTGGCTAATAGTAATATAGCTTGCGAGCGCAATAGATATTCCTTCTCTATCAATACTTCGGAATT
>NZ_JAUBTF010000071.1:0-31246 GCF_036702355.1 Microcoleus sp. D3_18_C4 | reverse complement strand
GCCAGCATTCTTGTGAGTTCTGTCACTCCAGCTACGTCTCGCCACAGCAAGGTTAATACTGCTGCTACCATTAATGGGAAGTTGAGAATTCTCCCTCGTAAACCCAGTTGGCGGTAGTAATTTTCTTGTGAGGTGATGGCTGGTGTTAGTAATGCAGATAGTTGCGAAGCGATTACCTCTTCTTCTACCATTGGCCTGTGAGTTTTTTTGGCGTGGTCACGGTTGGTTTTTTGACTCTTGACCATATTTGCTGACCTACACAATCGCTCAATTATTTGTCAATTCTATCAGTTGATAATACCAACGCCTGCAATTCTCATGCGACTCCGGCGCTGCCGTGCGCTTGCGGTGCAACTATTATTGATCGCCTGCAACTAGAGCGAGTGAACAACTTATTGATAATGATAATCGCTGGTGGTGGAGAGTCCGCCGTCGGCGGACTCTCCACTCTTACTCCCTTGTTTGATTATCATTATTATTCAATTATATTTCTACACAAAGGGGTATTGACAAAATCTACTCTTTTCTAACTTGTTACCAATGTCCATCCCCCGACACTACAGCAAACGGTCGATCGCACGCCCCTGTTCTCCCCATCTCAAAATTTCCTGACATTTTTCTTGCCAAGTCGAAGTCATTACGAGTATGATTTAACAAGAAGCAAAAAAGAGAGCCGCCATGAGGATCGAAGAAATACCCCTCAACCAGATTCGCCGCCCCCTGCCACGAGTCAACGACCAAACCAAAGTCGCCGCCCTTATGGAATCCATCCGCGAGGTAGGTTTAAACGAACCCATCGACGTGCTAGAAGTAGATGGTCAGTATTACGGATTTTCCGGCTGCCACCGCTACGAAGCTTGCCAGCGTCTCGGTTTAGAAACAATCCGCTGTAATGTACGCCGAGCTCCCCGTGCCGTGTTGCAAATGCACTTAGCCTGAGCCTCTCAATAGAAATTCACGATAGGCAAACATTCGATCGACAATCACTAATAACAAGCTAAAAACCTATGACTACCAACAATCACAAACAACATCTTTACCCCACCCGCATCGATATGTCAGCCGCCACCCGCTCTCAAGTAGTCGGGCTGCTCAACGCCACGCTGGCAACGACTCTGGACTTAAAAACTCAAGTCAAGCAAGCTCACTGGAACGTCAAAGGCATGGACTTCTACCAGTTGCACTTGCTGTTTGACGAAATGGCAACAGAACTCGAAGAATACGTTGATACGGTTGCAGAACGAGTCACAGCTTTGGGCGGTTTGGCTGTAGGAACAGCCCGCACAGCCGCCGCAGATTCGATTTTGCCAGAATTTCCTTTCGACATTTTAGACGGCAAAGAATATGTGACGGCTTTGGCCGATCGCTACGCACCCTACGCCCAACACCTGCGAGTCGCCATCGACAAAGCAGGCGAACTCGGCGATGCCGATACAGCGGATCTCTACACTGAAATTTCGCGGACAATTGACAAGCGTTTGTGGTTCCTAGAAGCGCATTTGCAAGGTTCTGCGACAACTGCAACAGCCACCGCCCGCGAAAAAGTAGCCGTCAAATAGCAAGCTTTCAATAATTGAACTTGCATCGGCATCAATTGCGAAACTCTTGTGGGGCGGGCCCAACAGCCCGCCCCAAAAATGTATTTCGTTAAGGCTCGTGACAGTTTACGATCGAGAATATGTCCATTTATTAATTTGGATGAGTTTTTCGTGACTGCCAATATTCCAGATTATGCTCCTCAAATGCAACGCCTGATGGAACAGGCGGGGCTTTCGAGCGATCGAGAACTCAGCAAAAAAGCAGGAGTTTCCGAGATCCAGCTAAGTCGCCTGCGTCGCGGTTTAGCTTTGCAAACCCGAGCCGACATCCTGCTCAAAATCAGTCAAGCTTTACAAATTTCCTTAACCGAACTGCTCGCAACCTTGGCGCCAAACTATGTAGAGTTAGAACCGGCACCACCGACAGCCCTAGAACAAGAATATCAGCGCCTGCAAGCTTCGATCGAACAGCAGCGAGAATCTTTGATGCAGGAATTCCAGCTATCTAGCGTGCAAATTTTAGAATCTTGGATGTTGCAGTGGCCGACTGCTGCGAGCAAAGCTCAGGAAAATCACAACTTGCGGGCTCAGAAACTACTGCCCTTGCTGCGGCCAGTCGAGCAGTTATTGGAGCATTGGGGAGTGGAGTCGATCGCCCCAGTCGGAGCCGAGATTCCCTACAACCCCCAACAGCATCAGCTCATGGAAGGAACAGCCGAACCCGGAGAACCCGTCAAAGTCCGCTACACAGGGTACAGACAAGGCGACAAACTGCTCTACCGCGCCAAAGTTAGCCGAGTTTAATTAATACCAGAAGGCCTTCGGCAGAACCAAGATTGTCCCTATCTCAAAATTCACTCCCGGCGAAGCGCTGCGACTGCGATCGGCGTTACGATCCGCGACGAGGAGCATCTTTTGCACTCAAAACTATTCTCCCGCTTTCAGGCTTTGGCGCTTTCCCCCTCTCTTATTTGGATCGGAGTCCATCTCGCAGCTATACTAGCCTAGTCTGGCTAGAAATTCTGACATTCCCACCGCAAAATATGAGTCCTGTAGTTAAAATTATTCAGCCCTCTGGCATTTTAGACGGCACCAAAGCAAGTCAATTCCGCCAAGAGATTAGCGACCTAGTGGAAGCGGGAGCAGATGTGGTATTGATAGACTTCACTGATGTGACATTTATGGATAGTTCTGGTTTGGGCGCTTTAGTCTTGGCGCTCAAAACAGTCCGGGCCGCTGGGAGTCAATTAGTTGTCTGTTCTATCAACGAGCAAATCCGCATCTTATTTGAACTCACCAGCATGGATCGAGTTTTCGAGATATTTCAGACCCGCGATGCTTTTAATAGCAAAATTCTCTCAACTAACTAAATCTTTGGGCTGCTGCCTTTTTGCTATTTGGTCACAGATGCACTGCAAGAAGTCAGCTAGCCAAAGTTTACCTTGAGTAAAGACCAATCATCATCAAAAACTGCTTTAGCGTTCAACTTTTGAATGTAGTTCAAAACCAGCTCTAACTGGTCGGCACTTGCACCGTTGTAAGCTGCTAACAAATCTACGAAAGGGTCAAGCCCCCAGATATTGCCGTCAGGTTGGTGGATCTCGTATACCCCGTCGCTAAAGATGTAGAGAGTGCTCAAATCCTCGACATCGCAGCAATTATCGACATAGGGGGCGTCGGGGAACATCCCGACCGGCATTCCGGGGGTTTTTAATCGCTGGATTTTAGCGGTGCTCGCAGGGGACTGGGAAATCAACACGGCCGGTGGATGGCCGGCGCTGGCATAAACTAGCTGGCGAGAAATGCGGTTGTAAACGCCATACCAGATGGTGAAATACTTGTCGTTTTGGTAGCTCATCTGGAAGGTGGTGTTGAGGGCGCGCAAAACGTCGCTGGGTTTGTAATAGTCTATGTTGGGGAGCGTGCGCGATCGCAGCAAATTCAGCACGGCCACAGAAGGCAGCGCCGCCCGCAAACCGTGACCGGCTACGTCGAGCAAGTAAATCGCCAAATAATCGGCATCTAGCCAGTTGTAGTCGAAGCAATCTCCCCCCAACTGCCGGGAGGGAATGAATTTTGCTTCGATGCTGAAAGGTTCCGTCATCGGATCTGGCAGCAGTGATTGTACGTACTCGGCGGCCTCGGCTAACTCTGCTTCCAGACTTTGCTTGGCTATTTTCAAATCTCGGCTGAGTTGGTGCAGCCTCAATCCCGCGCGTACTCTCGCCTGTAATTCGTTGAGTTCGATCGGCTTCGAGATAAAATCGTCGGCACCGGCGTCGAGGCCTTTGACTCGATCGGCGATCGAACCCAAAGAAGTCAACAAAAAGAATTGTGTAGTTGACAGATCCGGATCTGCCTTAACTCGACGGCAGACATCGATGCCGGTCAAGCGCGGCATGATCCAATCGCAAATTATCAGGGCCGGACGCAATTTTTGCGCCTGGGCTACACCGTCTTCGCCATTGCTTGCTACTGTTACTTCGTAACCCTGTTTTTTCAGGGTTCTTCTCAGCAGTTCTTGAACAGCCGTATCGTCGTCTATAACCAGAATTTGAAACATGGGCACTTAGGTACTACAAGTTTTTCAAGGTCTGGGGGTCATTTAAAATATATCCTGTCAGCGCCCTTGTCTGAGATTGAGTATAGTTGATTGACATCGCTTTCGAGGTAATTGCTTTTGAGGGCGGGTCGTTGAGTTCAATTTACGTTAAAATTTGATAGAAATTTGGCGCGATCGAACTTCACTCAGTTTATACTCAGAATATAAATTTTTATAGACTTTTATTTGCCACAGGCGCTGGTTGACACGGAAGTGCTATTTATGGTATGGTGACTAACCGATTAGTGGATTAGACATCGATCGACGGCCCACCAAAGCTAGTATCCTCAAACAACCATTCAATTTTGCCGCCGTTATACTTTGTCTCGTGGTATTTTATCTGGTTGTATTTTGTCTCGTTGTATTTTGCCCACCGGCCGATGAAGAACTTGTGTGGTGAGCGTGATTGAATTAAAGGGTTCCGAAAAGTTGCCGATGCTAAAAAAAGCTGATCTTCAAGTCAATACAGGTCTGAATGGATTAAGCTGGGTTTTGTCGTGGTTTGGACAATTGTACGACTCGCGAATTCCTACAAGTGTGTGGATACGGTGTCAGTTGGCTTTGGCTGAGGGCTTTACGAATGCGGTGCGTCACGCCCACAAGGGCAAACCAGCGGATTTGCCTGTTGACATTCAGGTGGCGGTGTTCGCTGAATCTTTAGAGATTAAAATTTGGGACTCCGGCGATCCGTTTGATTTAGAGAAAAAAATCAAAGATATTTCGGAAAAAGTCGATATTCACTCTCCGGGCGGGCGGGGTCTAAAATTGATTAAAGACATCGCAGACAGTATTAGTTACGAAAGAACGGCTGATGGACGGAACTGTTTGTCGATGGTCAAAAATTATACTCCTGTCTCAAGGCAGAACAATGAAGATGATATTTTGGAAGTGGTAGAGGAAATTTCTGATTAATGGGTTCATCGGGTTTTAAACGCGGGACAGAGGATTAAGCCACAGCAGAATTGTCCGTTTTAATTCATTTAATTCTCGATACACTTCTTGTTTCACCCATTGCCCGATCGCGTCGAAGGGTGTAAAAATTTGACCTACAGGCCAGCTAACATCTTGACCCAAGGGCGTTTGATGGTTGCCCGCTAGAGTCTGAACGGTAATCATGTCGGGAAATCGTGCTTTTAGCAGTTTGGTCAAAAGCAGGGTTTGGTCGATGTTGTCGCCGTTAAATTTAACTAAAAGATTGCGCCGAATTTGATAGCTATCTTGGACGAGGCGATTAGTCTCTTGCGGGGAAGGGGTAAACTCGACGTTAAAGACAGGGGAAATTTGCTCGACGATCGGGATTGCTTCTGATGCCGCATAATTGTTGAACGAAATCAGAATATTGCCTGCCCTTTCTATGTCAAACACAGAACCGATCAGGAGGTGGAGTTTGCATCCCATGCTGTGTCCCATGCCGTAGATGGGGAGATAGGAAGATTTGAGCAATTTAGTGGCGCGCAGGCGATCGAGGGCATTTTCAAATTTGTTGAGGACATCGCGGGCGATCGCAATATGATCTAAAGTATTAACAAACGGCGTTGCTACTACAACATATCCTTGATTCCCCAAAGCTTCTAACAGCCAGCGATAGGTGAGTTGGGGTGCTGTCGCCACAAAGGCACCGCCGAGAAAATGTACGATCGCGATCGGTCTTGAAGGAATTAATACCCAGTTGCCAGAAATTTCTTGCCAGTCCATAAATTCAATCTAATTCCAAATAAAAAGGCGATCATCCTCTGAAGGTAAAAGGCAGAATGTTTTATAAATTTTTCCTTTTATTTTATGCCTCAAAAAGGGGTTTGCTACCCATTTTTTAATTCCAAAAACTTTCCTTTTTACTTATACATTATTTATTCTAACTGTTGTGGGGGCAAATAGCACGGCTGGCGATCGCTGCTATTAGCGCCTTGTATAGGCTTGAAGCTAGTGGCAGAATAAATCAAGACTGACATCCGATCGCGCAAAAATTTTTATATTGTCTTCCACCGCACGGCTGCAAGCCGCTGTAGCTGGTATTGCGGGTAATTGACCTGACAGAATATTCACAGTCAAATACGGATCAAGACCCCAACATCGCGTATTAATCAGCCCCTGGGCGATCGGCTTCGATTCGGCTTGATTGGCAGCACCAAATTTCTTGCCTAAACCCGCATATAGAAGTTGTCAATAAAGTGAGGTATGCCCTATGCCCTATTCCCTATGCCCTATTCTCTATATCAAGCGTGCACCTCATGTTACTGAGAAAGGCTATACAACTATAACATCCTTTAGGCTCAACCCCCGATTTCAGACGATCGCTGGGGGTTTAATTCTGCCGAATGACCAATACCTTCTGCCGTTTGATGACTCAACTTTTCGTGAGTTTTCATCCATTTCCACTTGTGGACAGTAGCTTGAGGATTGAGCACTGTGGTAGCCACGCCGTAAACAATAGTCGGCAAAACCTCCCGATTTAACCAACTTTGTCCCACCTTTCTCATGTAGTGCAGTGCCAAAACTTCTCGAAATTTGTTAAGCCTTTGCAAAAGCGGCAAATTCTTAAAACATAACTCTTCGTACTCCTGGAGTGATAACTCTTTTTCTCCCCGCAAGCGCCGCAGTTGGTTTTCCTTGACACAATCAGAAGCTATGCGCTTCTTCAGCCAGTGTTTATCTGTGAGAGAGTTCTCTCTAATTCGATAATTTCCCAAAGGTTCTGTCGCCGCTAGCAAGCCATACTTTTGAGCAAGTTTAGTAAATAACTCTGTATCTTCTCCTACCTGCCAATCTTCTGCAAAGCCGCCTTCTTGGAGTAGAATAGAGCGATAGACTACAACAGAAGACGGGAAAACCCAAGGACTTTCGCCTGTCTCCTTAATCGCCTGCATTTCTGCTTTAGTTGTAGGATAGGTGGGAATGTAACTCAACTTGTTGCCGCGCTTGTCTAAATATCGCAAAGCGTGAGCCACAGCTTTGACTTCGGGATTGTCTGCGAGCATCTTCAAACAAACTTCTAACTTATTGGGTTCCCAGGTATCGTCGCTATCGATAAACGCTACATACTCGCCTGTGGCGCGATATATCATTAAATTTCTCGACTTAGAAACCCCGTAATTTTGGGGATTTCTGAAGTATTGAATTCTCGAATCTTGCTCGACCAGCTTAGCAGCTACTTTGTCAGTAGCGTCAGTAGAGCAGTCATCAACAATTAAAATTTCTAGATTCTTGTGGGTACCATTGAGTACGGAGGCAACTGTCTCGGCCAGAGTGTCGGCAGCATTGAATGCAGGAATGATTACACTTATTTTTTGGCTATTCATAACTTGCATTAAGGTGTGGTTTGGTAGTTGTTCACCGAAGTATAGTATCGAAGCCGACACTCTGACTCATTTACGTGCAAGTACCTGTAGTCAGAAAACTTGCCTACATACTGCCAATATAACAGGTTTACCAACGTGAGTGTTATCTACCATAAGGAGGGGACGGCCCTTAGCAGGCGGAGTGCAGACTATTATTTGGCGGGCAATTTTTCGGACACAAAGGCGACGGCTGCTATGGATTGAGGGTTTTGTCCGGGGACTGGAGTTGTCCTAAATTCGATCGCATCTTTTTGCTTTAATACGACTTACCAAGAAAAACCCGACCTCACCCAAAATTATTGGTTTGATAACTATATAGCTACTAAAAAATTGCATTCATGACTCAGTTCGATTCCGGTTAATTGCTAATCATAATTTTTTTATTGCGCCAAAACGGGGAATGAGGAATTTGAAACTTTCCTCCAAACCTAATTACAATTATTTGATAAATTTTTATATCAATAGTCAGTAAAACATGGTTTACTGATTAACCAAAAGTCAAAAAGATTACCAAAAAAAGCTATAATAAGTCTGTTCCAGCAATCGTAAATAATTTGTAAATTTCTTACTGCCTCCCTTGGTAAAGTTGGGGTGGGTAAAAAAATACGACTCATTTTGAATTACTCTATGTGTTGCCTTACCCTAGCCATCACCTAAAATACTGATTGTTTTGCTGTTGCTTAATCAGGCTAGGAAACAAAAATAATTGGAAAATTCAGAAGCTTTGTGAAGCAGGGTTTATATGATTTGCATCTTGAGTTTTTCCTACCGTAAATCAGCAACACCGTTCTTCTGAGTTTATCAGCTTTTTTGAAATCGGTATTTTATCAAAAAAGCTGCTTTTTCAAACTTGTTTAATTATTAAATTGCCACCGTCTGTCCCTGATTTTTCTCTTCCTCTTGTACCGTGAGCGCCTCCCAGGGTCAAATCGTTTTTCCGTCTGCCATAACAGGTAATTTATCTGCGATTGAACTTAGTACCGCTAGGTTTTAGGGAAGATGCTCCTAAAAGTATACTATAAAAAATCCTCGCCTCACGCGTAAAAAATGTTGCCCAATTTCTTGAGCAAAGTGCGAATTTATACTTGTTGCCTAACAGTCTTGGTGTTGGGTGGCTGCCAGCAACAGCTACAGCCAACCTTGCAGCAGCAGCGCAGCCAACAGGGGATGGCAGTTTCGGCTCACCCTCTGGCGAGCGCTGCGGGGCTGGCCCTGCTGCAACAGGGCGGCAATGCAGTGGATGCGGCGGCTGCTACGGCTTTGGCGATTTCGGTGGTGGAGCCTTTTTCGGCGGGTATCGGTGGCGGGGGTTTTTTACTGCTGCGGCGGGCGGAAACGGGGACTGTGCAAGCGCTGGATTTCCGGGAACGAGCTCCGAAACGGGCGACGCGGGATATGTACCTCGACAAGCAAGGCAAGGTGCGCCAAAGGGCAAGTCTGGACGGGCATTTGGCGGCGGGTATTCCGGGTACTGTTGCTGGACTTTATACGGTGCACCGCGAGTACGGTAAGTTGCCTTGGGCCCAGGTGGTGGCGCCGGCGATCGCCCTGGCTGAAAAAGGCTTTCCGGTAAGTTCGCGCTTTACCACGGCTACCGGGCGACGACAGGATGTGCTCAAAAAAAACCGGGCGGCGCTGGAGGTTTTTACTCGTGGTGGCATTTTATACCAGCCGGGTGAGCTTTTGGTGCAGCGGGATTTGGCGCGGACTTTGCGGCAGATTGCACAAAATCCGCAGAGTTTTTATACCGGGGACATTGCGCGGGCGATCGCCGCCGACATGGCTAAAAACGGCGGTATTATCACTCTGGAAGATTTGAAAAACTATACGCCGATTTGGCGGAATCCGGTTTGTGGCAACTTTCGCACTTATGAAATTTGCGCGATGTCGCCTCCTTCTTCCGGCGGCGTTCATTTGTTGCAAATCTTAAATATTTTGGGAGATACGGATCTCAAGAGTTTGGGAAGGCAAAGTCCAGATACTTTGCACTTGCTGGCGGAGAGCATGAGGATTGCTTATGCTGACCGGGCTGAGTATCTGGGAGACCCGGATTTTGTGAGTGTACCGGTCAAAGCTTTGACTAGCAGCAATTATGCCAAATTGAGACGATCGCAAATCCAAATGTCAAAAGCCCGACCCTCCAGCGAGGTAAAGGCTGTTGACGCTGAAACTTTGAACCGTCTCCTGTGGGAGTCTCCGGAAACTACGCACCTTACGGTAGTTGACAAAGAGCGCAATGTAGTAAGCTTGACATTTACGGTGAATGGCGGTTTTGGGGCTGGAGTCGTGGCCGCGGGTACGGGAATTTTGCTCAACAACGAGATGGATGATTTTGCAGCGGCGCCGGGAGTGCCGAATTTGTTTGGTTTGGTGGGCGGGGAGGCAAATTCGATCGCCCCGGGCAAAACTCCTTTATCGAGCATGACGCCGGTCATCGTGACAGAAAATGGCAAATTTCGCCTCGCTGCGGGAGCTCCCGGAGGCAGCACGATTATTACCACGGTGCTGCAAATTGTGCTGAACGTATTGGTTCACGACATGAATGTCGGCGATGCTGTGTCTGCACCTCGGATACACCACCAGTGGCAGCCCGATCGACTGAGGGTGGAACGGGGAGGTTTTGAGGCTGCGACGCTTTCGGAGTTGCGGCGGCGGGGACACCCGATTGTCGAAGGTGACGGCTGGGGAAACGCTAATGCGATCGTCCTGACTGCAGACGGTTGGTTGGAAGGGGCTGCCGATCGGCGCGGGGAAGGAGAAGCAAGGGGGTTTTAGTCATCAGTCAGTCGATTAGAGATTTTAGAGGGGGGCGAGACTTTGGCGACTCGACGATTTTAGATTTACTCCACAGATGAATCTGGGATGTTGAACTCGGATCAAAAATTTTGAGCTCTCTACGACAGGAATCGGGGGCTTCTATGGTTTTTTTGGGCGAAGTCATCTTTCATAAGTCATTAGCTATTAGTCATTAGCTATTAGTCATTAGCTATTAGTCATTAGCTATTAGTCATTAGCTATTAGTCATTAGTCATTTTGGAGAGCGCCAACGGTATCAAAACCCGGTTTTTTTCGTCTCCAGTGCGTAACTCCTGAAATTATTAGTCTGTGTAAGTGTATTTTTGCATCCGTATTTTTGCGCTGAGGTTTAGAGGCTGACTAATTGCCAAGAACTACCCAAAAAATAAGCCCCAAAAAACGTATATACACTTATGTGTAAAGTTATTGTAAAGGCACTAGACATTGATACTTATATAATGTAAAAATGAAGTTGTGCATTGGATCAGGTTTGTATCTTCCAGGAAAAATTTATGATAATTACTCACAAAATTGCTGGCTTAACAGCTACATTAACTACTGCTCTGAGTTTGTTGGCAGCGCCAGCAATGGCATTTTCGGTAGGGGCAACTAATAACACTGAGACTTTAAAAAATAATTTATTGGGGACTAATACAGCCGGGTTGAGTAATTTCTCTGTTTCAATTACGGGTAATTCGGCTGCTTTTGGTACTTTCACTAATGACCCCTTCGGTTTGACATCAGGTGTTGTTATGAGCACTGGTAGAGTCGCCGATATACCGGGTCAGAATCGCAAAGATAACTTCACGACACAGGACAGCGATTTAAGCACGGACTTTGGTCCTAAGGGTGAACAGGGCGATCTGACTCAGCTAAACCTCAGCTTTTTTGCTAATAGCACGGTTGAAAAGTTGTTCTTTCAATATGTATTTGCTTCTGAGGAGTTTCCTGAGTTCGGCGGTTCTAAATATAATGACGATTTTGAACTGCTGCTGAACGGCACTAATTTGGCAAAATTGAGCGACGGAAAAACAGTTACGATTAATAATCTGGTTCCAGATCCATATAATCGCTCTAAAGATCACCCCGACTATATTAACAACCCAAGTTTGACAGGTATTGCTGCTAACATCGTTAAGCTGGACGGTTTTACTAAAGTTTTAGGTTTTGAGGGTTTGCTCAAGAAAAATCAGACGAATGTTCTCAGTATCCGCATTAAAGATGTGGGCGATGGCAAGTTAGATTCTGCTGTATTTATTAAAGGCGGTTCTGTGGAGACGGTTCCACCTGAGCCGGTTCCCGAACCGATGACTGTGGGGGGTTTGATGGCGGGAGGCGCTATGCTGGCTGCTGGACGAAAGTTACGCAATCGCCGTGGTGGAAGTAATTAATAAGGGAAGGCAGTTCGGCAACGGATTATGTAACGGATGTAACGGATAAAAGGAAGAAGGAAGTTCGGCAACGGATTATGTAACGGATGTAACGGATGTCAGTCCGATGCAAGTCGGAATAAGGGAGAAGGAAGAAGGAACAAGGAAGTTCGGCAACGGATTATGTAACGGATGTAACGGATGTCAGTCCGATGCAAGTCGGAATAAGGGAGAAGGAAGAAGGAACAAGGAAGAAGGAACAAGGAAGAAGGAACAAGGAAGAAGGAACAAGGAAGAAGGAACAAGGAAGAAGGAACAAGGAAAAAACAGAACAGGAACCATTTTGGCGGTTGCTGTAATATGAATCTCGATTAGCCCTGTTGGAGACAGAAAGGGGGTTTGATGAACGACCAAACCTCGTTGCAGTTGTTGAACCGGGTAAAAAAACTCGGTTTGTACGATCGCGATCGCGTAATATCATATCAAGTAATTTAACCATTATGGGTACGCAGCGAGGAATGCAAGTCCTCATACAATTCTGACGACGAATGCCCTCACTACGAACCAATTTTATGGCGGTTGTTCTAGCGGACAGAATATAAGTTTTTCTCCCAAATTCGCAAAGGGCGGATTTTTTTGTATTAGGAATTGCAGCAAATATTGCGGGTAAAACCCGCGTCTACAACCACTGACTAAAAACTAAATAATTTAGCTATGAACAGTACCGTCGGGTAAGATTGTACCTGTTAATGTAGTCCGGGTAAGTTTGACCATAACTCGATCGCCGTAACCGATTTTCGCTCCTGTTAAGTCAGCACCGCTCAAGTCAGCACCGCTCAAATCGGCTCCGATTAAGTTGGTTTCTCTCAAGTTGGCATTGATCAAACAAGCTCCTAACAAATTAGCCCGGAACAAGTTAGCTTGGTGCAAATTCGCGCCTGTGAGATTGACGTTGTGTAGAAAAGCATCGCTTAAGTCGGCTTCACTCAGGTTTGCATTGCTCAAGTTTCTCCCTGAAAAATCCTTTTCTTTTAAGGAAGCTCCTTTGAAGTTGGAACCGCTCAAATCGGGAGCTTGCGGCCCAGCTTGGCGGTAAGACTGAGATGGCGGCGGCTGCGATTGGTAGCGGGACGCCTCTGAATACGGCCCTGCAGGGTTTCCCCCATAGTTTCCCGCATAATTTCCAGGATATTTTCCTGAAGAGGGTTCAGAAGAGTAGCGAGGTTCTTTTGAGTTTGCCGGCGGTGGCTGGGTGTTTTGGTGCTGGGTGTTTGGATACTGAGTATTTCTGTACTGAGTGTTTTGGTACTGAGTATTGGGTTGCTGAGTGTTGTGGTACTGAGTATTGGGTTGCTGAGTGTTTTGGTACTGAGTGTTTTGGTACTGAGTATTGGGTTGCTGAGCGCTTTGTTGCTGGGTAGTTTGTTGCTGAGTGTTTCTGTACTGAGCGTTTTGTTGCTGGGTATTTTGTTGCTGAGTGTTTCTATACTGAGTGCTTTGTTGCTGGGTATTTTGTTGCTGAGTGTTTCTGTACTGAGCGCTTTGCTGCTGGGTATTTTGTTGCTGAGTATTTCTGTACTGAGCGTTTTGTTGCTGAGTATTTTGTTGCTGAGTGTTTCTGTACTGAGCGTTTTGTTGCTGGGTGTTTTGGTGCTGGGTATGTTTGTGCTGGGCGTTTTGGTGCTGGGTGTGTTTGTGCTGAGTATGTTTGTGCTGAACGTTCTGATTCTGACCTCTTGGTTGAATCGATCGCAATTGTTCGCGAGCTTGATTAATTTCCTTAATCTTTTCTTCAGCTTTCTGTAGTAGTCTGGGATTGTCTTTGGGGATGCGATCGGGGTGCCAAATGAACGCTAAATCCTTGTAGGCTTGGCTAATTTCTTCTCTGGAAGCTCCCGGCAACAGTCCCAGCACTTTATAGTATTGGTCGAGGTCGTTCATTGTACCACCTTTCGCTTTAAGAAATTAGGAATTAAAAATTAAGATCGGAGCAAAAGCTGTTCTCAAAGCTTGCGTGTCCGATCGTACATTAGATGAACAATAACTCAGCTAAGCCGCTGCTGGCAAAAAGTCTCGAATTCGCTGCAAGTATGTTGCGGCATCCTCCAGCATCGGAAAGTGAGCCGTATTCGGAATTATAACAAATTCTACTTTTTTGCTGAGGGAGGCTGCTTGCTCTCCCATGACGGCGGGGATAATTTGGTCGAATTCTCCGGCCACAAGCAGTGTGGGAACACTCAGCCGCGCAAATTCTTGGGGCATTTCCTCGGCGGCTCTTTTGCTGACTGCCGTCACCATTGTACCTATAGCAGCTTGCTCGTCTGCCATTAAAAAATCCTTGAGAAACGCCAGACTGACCTCTGTGGGCAGGGAACGGCGCAAAAACCGGGCCATAAATAGCCGATCGGCAAAGGGGATGGATGCCAACCAAGAGGGTCTAAATTTTACCACATAGCCACCGAATTTGTGAAAAGTTGTAAAAGATTTTTCGTCGTATTCAAAAATCCCGCTGCAAGTGAGAATTGCTTTTTCTACTTTTTCGGGGTAAAGGTTGAGAAATAAAGTAGCAATTGATGCACCTGTGGAGTGAGCATTGAGAAAGACGCGGCTTAAATTCAGAGATTCTAATAATTCAGCTAAGTCGCGGGCGTAGGTTTCGAGTTCGTAGCTGGACTCAGGAGGCTCTTTTGGCAAAGGCGATCGACCAAAACCTCTCATATCGTACAGCAAACAATCAAAATCATCAGCAATAGCCCGTGCCGTGCTTTCCCAGTAGCGCGCCGATCCCGCCCAGCCGTGGAGAAATACCATCACGGGTTTGCCGCTGGGTTGGGTACTGTTATCTGCAGTTATCCACTCGTAATAATGTTCTACACCGCGAATTGAAATGAAAGACATGATATTGATTTAGGATTCTTAGATTTGAGATTTTAGATTTTAACTCATAATTGTTCAGTAAATACCAAAATTCCCGACTTCTTTAAAAAGTCAGGAATCTCCAGACTACATCCATCAAAAAAATCTGCGTTAATCTGCGTCAATTTGCCCACATCTGCGGTCAAAAAATACCAACATAAAAACTAATCATAAATCTTAAGCAGCAGAAGCAGCCAACCAAAATAAACCATCAACCAAAAGCGTGCTTAACACCGCGCCGCTAAACGCGCGCCAGTGCAGTTGCGTGCCGCGCAAACTCAGCAAACCGACTGTTAGCAACACAGCGATTAAAACGAGAGCCCAACCTATGCCCCAAGGAGTTTCAATTTGACCGATCGCACTTTGAAAAATCGGCATTGCTAATTCCGGTTCCGCGTGCATCACTTGCCGCCAGTAGGGCATCAACCCTGTTAAATAAAAATATAAATCAGTAATGGCAGTACCCAAGAGCGAACCCAAGTAAAAATAGCCGCCCACTTTTCCCCAAGATTTGCCCAAGCACCAAATAGCAAAAGGCAAGCCAATTGATTCTATAGGTAGATGTAAAATGGGTTCCCATCTGAACCAGCCCCAATAGATAGAACCTGCCAGCCAGCAGCCGGCAAATCCTAATAATAAATCTCCCCAAAGTTGGGTTTTGGGCCGGAAAATTAGAATTAAACTCAGAACGAACCAGGGGATAGTTGACAGCAAACTGATGGTGGGATACAAGCGCACTAAGGGTGCTTGCACGAATACTGGAATGGAGACTAAAAATGCTGAGGCGCTAAATATTAACCACTGTTTGAGGCTGTTTGTTGTGGCTGAAGTGACAGAAGTGTCGAGGCGGGCGATGGTAGCAATAGGTGCGATCGCGGATGATACTAAATTAAGATTAAACAACTGATTGGACTCCGTATTGTTTCAATAGGTGGACTAAAAATTTTGCTGCGGTTGTGGATGCGACAGTCTCAATCCCGGCGGCGGTTTGGCTGACGTGCCAGCCTTTTGCCGTTTGAGGAGCTCGCCATAAATCCAAATGTTCGATCGGCGGATCTGCATAAAAGCTTTCTCCACCGCCACCGAGAATTGCCGAACTCCAGTGCGTAAAGCGATCGTGGCTGATTCGGTGGATGGGAAAATTGCCCCCCAGGGGTACTCCCCAACCGTCTAAGGCAAAAAATGCCCCGACTTTGCCGCCGAGTTGCTGCCACATCCAAGCCGCCCCGATCGCCCCGGCTACTCCTGCCGAAAAGCTGACAAATACTAGACTTTCTCCTGCTAACTCTTCGCTGCACAAAAAGTGCAATATGTCAAGAGCCGAAAAAGGCGGATATTTATGAGCGGGAAAAATCTTGACACGATCGACTATTTGCTGGTTTTGGTGATCGGCTGCCAGTCCCCAAAGCCCCGAAAGTCCCGCCAGGAAACAGTCGGTTAGCTTTGGTTCGTGGACTCCGGGGCAAATTACCAGTCTCATAGTTCGTCAAGAAAGTTAATATAGTTCGCAACATAACTTTATCATATGCCTACTATATCATATACTACCCCAGGGGATAGGGTGTTAAACTTATAATAGAGTCAAGTTTGAAGAGTATCCCCCCAAGTTAAATGCTGGGAACGCTCCAAACCGCATGAATCTGAGGCAAGGTGAGGGAGTCTTAAGAAAACATAAAACTTATCCCCCCCGGCCCCATTCCCTGTCAAGCTTAGCAAAGCCTGATTCTAGTTTTAAGCAGTTCTGTATTTAGATTTAACTTTTCTGGCGGCGTCGAAGCCGACCCCACAAAAGCTTAAAGAAACAGGATTGTGAAAATTAGAGGCCTGCCAGTTTAGCTTCCCTACGAATTTCGGGTCAGGGTCAAAAAACCGACTTAGGACTGATGCTCATCAATCCGGTTTCTAGGATAAATAAGAGGTTTGACCGGGAAATATGGGCCAAGAAACCGGGAATCAGCCCCGCGCACGTCAGTCGTGCGATCGATCGCACACAATGAAAAATCTCCCATTCCCCCTTCATCCTGCCTGGATCTCTTAGAATAAATAAAATTGAGGAATACAAAGTGGTTGCTTCTCCAGAAAAAATCGAGTTCAAAACATCTGCAGCACCCGCAAGTAACGATCGCGTTGCTGTATTGCTGATGGGTTACGGCGAAGTCGAAAGCTACGACGATTTTGCCAACTACAACGAACAAGCTTTAAATTTGCTTACGGCAAAGTTTGCGCCAGTACCGCTTTGGATTTATCCGCCGCTGGCCAAGATTTTAGCAATCTTTGACTTGCACGAGTGGAGTCACCAACACGGTCAATTCGTTTCGCCGCACAATGCAATTTTTGAACAGCAGCGCGCCGGGATTGAAAAGAATTTACAGGAGAAATGGGGCGATAAAGTAAAAGTGTTCAAAGCTTTTAACTTTTGCGCGCCGTTTTTGCCGGAACAAGTAATCCCTCAAATTAAAGCAGAAGGATTTGACAAAATTCTGATTTATCCGCTGTTGGTTGTTGATTCTGTTTTCACCAGCGGCATTGCAGTCGAACAGGTGAATAAAGCTCTAGCACAAACCTTTGATGGTAAGGAACATTGGGTAAAAGGACAGCGCTACATTCCTTCTTTTTACGATGAACCTGCTTACATCCAGCTAATGGCGGATTTGGTTGAAGAGGAAATTAAGAACGATTTAGCTGTAGCGCATTTGCCTTCTCAGATTGGGATTGTGCTGATGAATCACGGTTGTCCGCACAAGGCGAAGGGCTTTACTTCGGGAATTGTGGAAAGTCAAGCTTTGTACGATCGCGTGCGGGAACGTTTGATGTATCGCTATCCTTTGATTTCGGTGGGTTGGCTGAACCACGACACGCCGCTGATTGAATGGACACAGCCGGATGCGACGTTGGCTGCGAAGAATTTGATCGATTTGGGTGCAACTGCGATCGTCTTTATGCCGATCGGATTTGCGACAGAAAATCACGAAACATTGTTAGATGTTGACCACATTATTGAGTCTTTGCAGAAACAGCGTCAAGGAGTTACTTACCGCAAATTACCTTGCGTAAACGACCATCCTGAGTTTCTGAAAATGGCGGCCGAGTGGGCAAATCCGCAGATTGAAGCGTTGTTGAGTGAGACTGCGGTTGCTGTTAATCCGAGTTTGGCTTCGGCGCACCGCGAGCACAGCCATTCTCATGAAGGGCACGGTCATTCTCATGGAGATCACGGGCATTCTCACGGTGGACATTCTCACGGTGGGCATTCTCATGGTGATCACGGACATTCTCATGGCGGGCACGGGCACAGTCATTAATAGGACTTAGGCCTGAGAGCTCAGAAACCGGGTTTTTTGCGAAGATACTGCATGGAAATGGCAGATTTAGTGAAAAACCCGGTTTCTTTTTTTGGGGTGCGTAGGTCGAAGTTTGGGCGAAAAGGGCGCTCGGCTACGGGATAGCTATGCTTTACGGCTTTTTTATCAGATTTTCTGTGCTTGTCAAACATCCGCTTAGTCGCTACACTGTAGATACTCTGTATATACATTATTTTACCAAAGGTAAATTCCTCAGAGTAATATTACTAGCTAGGGCATCGGTACAGTATTAGGAGTTGACAAAAAAAGATATGAAAGGCTTGTGAGATGAGGATTACATCTGTTCACAATCTTAAAGCATAGCTTTGAGCAGTGAACAGATGGATGACGAGGCGAACAAACTTCTTACTCACTATCTTGGGGAATAGGTGTTGCGCTCGCGCCCATTTTCCAGCTTCCCATCGCGATCGCCTTACTTCTCTCCTAACTCGATTTTCGATTTTTTGCTGAAAATCAGTCGATCGCAAAAACCGGGTTTCTCCACAATAGACCTCTTGCAAAATAATTTTATGCTATAATCAAAGGTTTGGCTTAAGTAGAGCGGATTGCAGGTTATATCAGCACTTGACAATTATGAGTTGGCTCTCAGGTCTAAAACTCAAAACCTTTAATTCTAACATAGATTTTTTTTGCAAGAGGTCTAATCCAAAATCTTTTTGGTGAATATCAGACTGGAAAAAACTCGGTTTTTGCCTACATTATCTATTTCTTGAAGTTGAGCGTAGGCGTTTTACAAAGGTCAACACCATATAACTCAGTGGATTTGCCGTCTGAGTATTCGGCGCTGACATCAAAAATACAGCCCGCTTCCGAGCCGCCGTAGTCAGCTTGATCCCAAGAAAAATTTTGCGTTTCCCGATCGGCAATGGGGGACGGTAGCTCGTTTTTTCCCCAATCATTTGTATCGGGAGGGCCGATATAGATGGCTGTCATCGTCTTGCCGCTGTTGTTAATTACCGAAATTTTGATTATCTCAGCGAAAACGCTAGCTGCTGTCAGCGCTAACAGGGGCAGTGACAGCCCCGCAGCGATCGTTACTTTGCTTAACAACTTGTTAATCATTTACCCTCGTACCTCAAGAAGTGTGATATTTATTTAACTTTAGCAGAATACTTTTTTCAACGTCTCCTGCTCAATAGTCCGGACAGTTTTTATATGGCCCAATGGCTTATTATGTAGGACTTTGAGCCACTGTGAATAATTAAATCAATGTCAGCTCCACCCCGCTCGTTGCATTTAATTGGACTTTATTTATGATCCTTGCGCTGTAAAGCTTGTAGTCTCGTTCCAAAAACTGTCCGGAGTAGTGCTGCTAAAGTAACACTAATTGAGGCGTATTAGCCACAACTTTATGAAAGCACCCTACAGGCCTGGAACTTAAATTATAAGCTTAGGAATGAGAATTAAATAACTTACACAAGGAAAGTGGGGTGTCCCGCCCGCCCTTTTTGGACGGGCGGGCGGGACACCCCACAATAACAATTACAATTGTAAGTTATTTAATTTGCGAGCCTTAAGCACAATCATCGTATTAATATCCATAATTTATCTTTACAGATTAGAGATTAGAGGAAAAGAAAAATTATTTGTCCGTACATTCCTGCTCCCATAATCTCTCTATTTAGCACTCGGTTGCGGATGCAAACAGTAGTCATTGCAGCCCATAAATGGGGTTTTTCGCTAAATCAAATTGCCGCTGAGTATGATTTAAGTGAAGCTCAAGTGAACGATGTATTCGCTTTTTATGCAGTCCACTGTCAGGAAATAGACGCCTCTATTGTCGCCGAACAAATTATCGAGCCTATCGTTCGTCGGCGGTATTCGCTTGAGGAGTTGGTTGGGGCGATCGCACCTGAGAACATTCATAATGAAATTGATAGCGGAGGTGCTGTGGGTAATGAAGTTTGGTAGCATAAAGGTGCTAGCAGAATCCCCACATAGATAGGAAATAGACGCATCTATTGCCACCGAGCAAATTATCGAAGCTGCAAATTTATAAACCGCTATTGCATCTAGATATCGATTATGACCATCAAAGAACAACTTCTCCAAACCATTGAAACACTGCCTGATGACTTATTGGCAGCAACCCTGAAATTTGTCCAAACCCTTGAGTATCCCATTCACAAAACTCCAGGAATTTGTGGCGGAGCAGCGCGAATTCGCGATACCCGCATTCCCGTTTGGACGATTGTCGCTTACCAACAACAGGGCGCAACTGAAGCCGAACTTCTCTATAATTATCCGGGACTCACCCTTCAGGATTTGCAAGGGGTTGCGAACTATTACGAACATAACCGAGAAGACATCAATCGCTGGCTTGCTGAAAATGAATAACTGCTGATGCTAAAGTTTTACTCAAATGAAAACTTCCCGATCGCAATGGTTGATTTACTGCTCTCTCTCAAAAGGCACAAGAAATATTTCGCTACTATTCGATTCATACTCACCAAATTGTCTGAATAGTGGTTAACGCTTGAATTTTTGCGTCGCGAGTAACTAACGGAAGACTCAAAGATAAAGCAGTAGCCGCAATAATCCTGTCTGGCATATCAGGAACTGTTGCCCTGTCAATTTGTTGAATAGTTGCCGAGATATTGCGATCCAAAGGTGCTAGCAAAATCCCCACATTTGGATCGTCCGCAGCATTTAAAACTCGTGTCAGCACTTCGCCTGCCAAACGCCCTCGCTCAATCAAGTAAGCAATTTCTACAATTGAAATTGCCGAAAAGTAGATAAAATTTCCCTCGTTAACCGCTTGTTCTAATGCTATTAATGCTGCTGGCGACAATCTTGGTAGTTCAAAAATGTACCAAATTAGGGTATGGGTATCTGCTACGACTGAGGGCATCAAACAATCTCCCTGGGAAAATTTCCCCACATTTCTTGTCGGGCTTGGGCGATGTCTTCTTCCGTAATATCTACTTTTAAGTCAGCACACAAGCCTTTGACACTTTTTAGCGGTCGTTTGACAATACTTTTTTGTTGAAGAAACTCAGCAAAATCTAAAACTTCTTGCTGCCTCTCTGGTGGCAATTCCCGCAACTTATCTAAAACTGCTTGCTCTAAATTCATGGTTGATTTTCCTCCGCGATTTATCCCAAATAATCTTCACGTCTTTGATTAGCAAATATCCTTTTTTATCAAGATGATTATTGTAACACAAGTATCTTGATTTGTGTGGTGGCGGTTTTAACAGCCGACTCTTATCAGGAATTTTTAACTAACTTGACGCAAAATACCCTCAACTAACTTATCAATCTCCGCCTCCGTGGTAAAATAGTGAACACAAGCCCGCACACAATCAGGATTAAGAATAGTCCTTACCATAATTCCCTGTTTCTCCAACAAATTGACCAGCTTGTTGTGCGGCATCCCGTTAGTTAATCGAAAGGAAACCAAACCAGCTTCCGGCGCAGATTTCCGCAAACATTCCACATCGGGAAGTTCTGACAAACGCTCCCAGAGATACTTACTTAAACGGCAAATTTCTGCATACCTTTCCTCGATCGTACCCCATTCATGTTGCAGAGCGATCGCACTCCGCAAACCCGCATACAAAGGATAAGCAGAAGTCGCAATTTCATAGCGCTGCGATCCAGAATTCCAGCCAAGGACTTTAGCATTAGCATCCGTCACAATTCCCCGCCAACCGATAAACACCGGATGCAAATCAGCCAAAGCTTCCGCACTCACATAAAGCCCGCCCAAACCTTCCGGGCCGCACCACCATTTGTGACCAGTAAAAGCATAAAAGTCAACCCCCGACTCAATCAAATTTAAAGGCAAAACCCCCACAGATTGAGCCGCATCAACTAACACCCTGACTTTGTGATTCTTTGCAGACAATTCCTCTTGTCTCCCCCCTTGAATCAGCGACAAATCCTCTTGCCCATCCCCTTGAATCAGCGGGAATTCCTCTTGTCGCCCCCCTTGGCAAGGGGGGGTTAGGGGGGGTTTTATATCTGTTTCCCCCTCGGATTGAACCAGGGAAAACTTCTCTTGTCCCCCCCCTTGGCAAGGGGGGGTTAGGGGGGGTTCATGACATACTTTCACAATCTCAGCCAGAGGCAAAACTTGGCCAGTATTCCACAAAATGTGACTGATAACCAACAAGCGAGTATTTGGCTGCAAACTATCAGCAATCACCGCCACCGGATCACCTTCATTCAAAGTAGCCGCCAACGGACAAACCGAAACCTCAATCTTGAAACGGCGCTGAAGTTCCATTACACTAGCTACAATGCCGGGGTGTTCGCAATCAGAAAGCAGCAAATGGTCGCCTGCTTTCCAGTCAATGCCCCACAGCGCAATATTGCAGCCGACGGTGACATCTTCAGTTAGGGCGATGGTTTCAGGAGGTACGGTCAACTCAGATGCGATCGCACGTCGCGTCAGCATCGCCTCCTGAACCACCCAAGCCCCCACCTCCCCCGAAAACGGCCCTCCAAGCTGCACCCGTTTGTAAGCCTCATAAATCGCCTCTAAAGCAGGCTCAGGCAGCGGCCCTTGTCCGCCGTAGTTAAAATAAGCTTTATTGGCCAAAGCTGGGAATTGTTGCCGGTGATTGTCCTTTGTCATTTTTTTTGGGGAATTATTGATAGCGTTAATATTGAATAACTAATGCTGTGAATTTTATACCTTTGGCCTGATACTCTATGCCTTGCGAATACTAAATGTTAATAACTGACAAACTGCTACTTTCCTATCAGCGATGCCATCTCCGAGCTTTTTTAGACACCTGCGGAGACTGGAAACAACTAGATCCCCCCAGCGACTTTTTGCTGAAACTGATGCGCGACAGCGCGGCATACCAGCAGCAAGCTTTGGAACACGAGACTTATCAACAACCATATTATCCTAGAGGGGATTGGGAAGCCGGCGCGGCCGCTACATTGAGTTTAATGCAGCAAGGGGTCGATCGCATTTACCGAGGAGTTCTGATCCAGGGCGAATTCGGCCAAACCAACGCCGCAACAACTTCTATGGTAGGAATTGACAGTCAATATTTCCCAGAATTTGGCGAAATACCCGAAACTACCGTTCATCTTTCATCCTCCAATCTGCACTCTTCAAACATTACCCTGATCAGCCGTCCCCATTTATTAATCAAACAGCCGGGACAATCAAAATTTGGCAATTGGAGTTATATTACTGCGGATATTTGGCTTAGCAAGCGACCAAAACAAGAGTATCAAATTATCGCAGCTTTTCACGCCCAAGTTTTAGCTTCCGTACAGGAAACAATGCCCGAGACTGCGTGGCTGATGCTGCGAAAAAAAGGGTGGTGGCAGGTGAATCTAGACCAGCGAACTCCTCAGATGTTCGAGATTTTAGACAACTGCATTCAAATGATAGACAATCGGGATAAGCCAGAAGTGTTTATTTCTCGGCAAAAGTGCAATCTTTGCGGTTGGTATACTATCTGTCACGCCGAAGCCGAATCTATTAAACATCTTTCCTTATTGCCGGGAGTTACTGCCAGCCGCTATGCTAGACTAAAAACTCTCGAAATTACTGATGTTGAAGCTCTCGCTCATGCTAGTTCCGAACTGCTGGCTGAGTATCCAGAATTCCCGGACAGAGTTGCTTTTGATGTGGTGCAGCAAGCTCAATCGCACTTGCTAAATCAACCGCTGTTGCGGGAAGAAGGAAGAAGGAAGAAGGAAGAAGGAAGTTCGGCAACGGATTTTGTAACGGATGTAACGGATGCCAGGAAGAAGGAAGAAGGAAGAGGGAAGAAGGAAGAAGGAAGGCACGACACGGATTTTGACGCGGATACACTGATTAACGATCGAGAAGAACGTAGAAGTGAGAATTCACAAGAACTTAACTCATCTGAAATAGTACCAGATATTGTAGACAATATCTTGAATGACATCGCAGTTGAAGAAGTAAAAATTAGAGAAAATAAACCTGCCACATCTTCTATACCTGCGCCAATTCTCCGCAAGAAACCAATTCCGTATTCTCAATCTGTCTTTTTGCCGATCGCCCCAATCGAACTCTACTTTGATATTGAAGCGGAACCCGAGTTAAACTTAGATTACCTCCACGGAGTCTTAGTTGTTGACCGATGCAACAATACGGAAAAATTCCACGGTTTTTTAGCAGAATCAGCAGCAGAGGAAGGTGCAATCTGGGAGCAATTTTTAGAATTAATGTGGGCTTATCCTATTGCTCCGATTTTCCACTTTTGCGACTACGAAGTCAAGACTTTTAAGCGGCTGGCTAAACTTTACAATACTCCCGCTTATTTGTGGAAACCCGTGCTGAAACGGTTTGTAGATATTCACAAACAAGTGACGCAAAAAGCGATTATGCCGGTGGAAAGTTACGCACTCAAACCAATTGCCCGCTGGCTGGGTTTTGACTGGCGAGATGCTAAGGCTAATGGTGCTCAGTGCGTCTGCTGGTACGACGATTGGCTTAAAACTGGCGATCGCTCGCTCTTGGAGGCGATCGTCCGCTACAATGAGGACGACTGTCGTGCTACTTATGTGGTTAAAGATTGGTTGACAAATTTTTTGCTGAATCATGAGCGGTGATTTTCTGATTTAACGAACCGCGAAGACGCCAAGGGCGCGAAGGAAGAAAGGGAAGAGGAAGATAGGTAATAATGTATTTATTGGTAAAATGCGAAAGCTAGGAAAAGCAACTATATTTATTGTCTGTTTTTTGATGGCAGCAACTGTTGCTATTTGGGTAAACCAGTCAGCCAAATCTTTCGCCGTTACGAAAATAGATTTTATCGGCAGAGCAATATTTCCTACAGGTTCTCCGTTTCAGGGGACGGAAATTGGCGGACTTTCGGGCATTACTTATGATGCCGAGAAACAAGTTTATTATGCCATTTCTGATGACCGCAGCAGCAAGGCTCCGGCGCGCTTCTATACTCTCAAAATCAACTTGGAATCTGGGAAACTGGAAAAAGAGCAAGTTACTTTTACGGGTGTTACTACTTTATTAGATGAAAACGGCAAAAGTTTTCCTGAATTAAGTTTAGATCCCGAAGGGATAGCTTTTACTGGCAATAGCGTGTTTGTTTCTTCTGAGGGAGATGTCGATCGCCAAATAAATCCTTTTATCAAAGAGTTCTCCCTCGATGGTAAACTGCTGAAAACGCTGCCAATTCCTGACCTATTTTTGCCCGACGACAAAGGCAGTAAAGGCATCCGCAACAATCTCGCATTTGAAAGTTTAACTTTAACGCCCGATCGCAAATACCTATTTACAGCTACCGAAAACGCGTTGGTTCAAGATGGCGCCGTAGCCTCCCTGGAAACCGGGAGCCCGTGCCGGATTTTGCGCTACGATGCGGTGAGCGGCAATCCAGAAGCATCGTTCCTCTACATCACCGAACCGCTACCGGCTGGTGCGAATCCTGTGGGAAAATTAACTAGCAACGGTTTAGTGGATTTGTTGGCGATCGACGATAACCGCTTGCTGAGTTTAGAGCGTGCTTTCTCCCTGGAAACCGGCACAACTATCAGAATTTTTGAGATTTCTCTGGAAAAGGGCGAGCGCATTGAAGCACTCGAAAGCCTCAAAAGCCGTCTCAGCGAGGTTTCTCCCGCTCAAAAACGCCTGCTGCTGGATTTGGAAACGCTGAAAATTCCCCTAGACAACATTGAGGGGTTGACATTTGGCCCCGCCCTGGCGGATGCTAGCAGAGGTCTGATTTTGGTGAGCGACAACAACTTCAGTCCCCTGCAAGAGACTCAAATTTTGGGCTTCCAAATAAAAGTTCAAAAAACCTCTTGACAAAAGGTGAAGGTATAGGCATAATAGAAATTGTGCCTGAAAAAACGGCAAAACGAGGGACAGTAGTTCAATTGGTTAGAGCACCGCCCTGTCACGGCGGAAGTTGCGGGTTCGAGCCCCGTCTGTCCCGTTCTCTCGTAAATAGAAAATGTTCAGATTGCTGAAAAAAGCTATCGCAATTTCTTATTGATTATAAATCAATGGGTACTTGAACATTTCACTACTCAATAAATGGGTAGAGATACGGAAGTCTCTCGATATCATCTCAAATCAGGTGACATATGGAGACTTTCCGTATGTCATCCGCTTACAGAAACAGCCTTGGACGCATCACAACCAAAGCAAGGAACGGGGTTTTTGGCCGTTGAGGCGGGCTGTAACGAATTATTCTCGCAAAAAAACCCGGTTTCGGGGCATCCGGGATTCCACTACTAAGAAAGATTTGCGGAAACTTGATGTTATATTTTAGTTCTTGGTATATGAATTACCTAAATTTTAGCTACATAACGGGTTGATGAGGGGAAGGCTTACCAATACCCCTTTATAGCAATCATTTGCGTAAACGATATTAGAGGAGTAGGGAAGATGGGTGACTCAGCCTTCGACGGGTTAGACGAAAAGAGCTTTTTTGACCGAGTACAAGCGAAATTTGGAGTAGGGAAGATGGGTGACTCAGCCTTCGACGGGTTAGACGAAAAGAGCTTTTTTGACCGAGTACAAGCGAAATTTGTGGAAAAAGCACCTGATTTATCGCAATCTCTCAACATTGCGATTATCGGCAAGGTAAGTTCGGGCAAAAGTTCACTCATTAATGCTTTGTTGAAACTGAGCCGAAGAAAAGCTTTAGAAATTGCCAAGGTAGGAGCAGTTTCGGGCGTTACTAAAGATTTAACAATTCTAAAACTTGATGAAAAGGTTTATTTAATTGACTCACCAGGTCTTGACGATGTGCGTGCAGAGAATAGTGAAGTCACCAAGAATTTTTTGAGGCATATTGATGTTGGCATATTTGTAGTAACTGGTTCATCAGATGCTTCACAAAAGAAAAGCCTAGATGACTTGAGGCAGCATTGTGATTCATTTTTTGTTGTTCTTAACAAAATTGATGAGTGGGATGATCTCGATCCAACGGTGGTAGATGATGTAGTCAATCAGTGGAAAAACGATTTAAAGGTAGACAAGATTTATCCAACTTGTACCAAGGGTTACGATCCTAAAAGCCGTAATCCCAAGATGGATATTAGAGGAGTTTTTCCGCTACGCAGTGACATTGAGGAATTTCTTGAAAAAAAGGGAAAAGACCTGCTGCTAGCAAGACACATGGCTGAAAAGCAGTCTTATGCAGTCAAAATAATTGCGGTAGCTTTGATAGCAGTGGCAGGTGCAGCATTTATTCCGGGTAGCGCAGTATTTATTACCGCAACACAGGCAGTTGCCATAGGGTCTTTGTATTACTTATACGCTGGCCAAGTTTTGTCTTCTCAAGCTGCGCTCGCTATCCTGCCAACATTTTTCGCTGAAACAGCGGGTTCCAGCCTCTTTTTGTTTGTTAAATCATTTCTTCCACCTACAGGTGTTTTTGATGTGGCGGCGGCTGGGGTCGCAGTTGTTATCACTCTTGCACTATTGGCAACCGTTAATTATATCCTTTCTAGTGGTGCTAAGCTTGAGCAGGAAGAGCTTCTACGTTCAAAATTTAGAAGCTACCATAAACAAGCTAAAGATGTGTTGAAGGATTTAGCATTGACTGAAATACGCGATCTGCCTGGATGGATAGTGCTTGTTAGCAAATTTTTGGGTGGTCTCTAGTTTCCGCCTAGTCCAGCGAGAAGTTGTGGCACCCACTCCACCCCCATCAACGACTCCTAGTATTCCTTGCCCTTTCCTAGAACTCTCCTCACAAGTTCCGCAAACTCTTTGCCTATAATTAAATTTAAAGATCGACTCCCAGCAGCGCTCAAAGGTGCGAGGAAATAAAGGGTCGGGCGATCTGATATGTCAAAACCAGGACGATGGGCACGAGGATCGGAATCGCGACTAGCAGTCCCCATTTGCCAAACCTAAGTTTTTGACCGTCCGATTTTAACAGGAAAATCACAGCGGCAATTCCCATAAGTATCCAGAGACCACCGAAGCCCATGAAGACTGTATAGCCTGCATCTTGCATTTTTTTTGACCTTTAATAGTAGTCCATCTTTAATGTTAGTTGCAGCCTGTTTCTGCTGACATCTTCTGATAGGTCGATCGCACTTACTAAATATGACTCATTTCGAGTTGGGTTGGCAGCGGCCCTGACTTTCGCACTCGATCCGCACAGTTCGATCGCTCATAATAGTTGCTAAATCCGGCCTTCCCGTCAGCTTCAGCCGCCAGTCAGCCCAAATTCCGTACAGCCAATTGGCGATCGCCCCGATCACTGGTAACTTAGTCACAGCATAAATCCAGCCCATACCTAAAATCTCGTAGGTGCGGCGAAAAACCTCCACATTTTTAACCGTCGTACCGTCGGGTAACACCGCGTGAATCCGCCCCATCGCCGTTTCGTAGTCGATTCCGCCGTGGGCCTCCGGGTTGTAGCCATCATCCGCGATATCCACAAACGACACTAAACCTCGCCCCGCGTCGCGTTTTTTTAAGAAATTAACCTCCCGCACGCACAGAGGACATTCACCGTCGTACAGCAACTCAATCTGCCAAGCAGGCGCAACAGAGTCGGGTGAGGGCGCTACAGATTCGGAAAACTCAGTTTTAGCAGCAGACATAGGGAAATATATTTTAATGTCGTCGATCGCACACAAACATTTTACAAGAATTATTTGGTAGCCCTACGGCAGTTATTTGGGTTGTGAAAAATAGTCCCAAAGGTGAATCCAGTCTTGGCCACCCGCAAGCTAATATCATCAAGATGCGCTCTGCTGCGTTGCCGGAGACGGTAGCCCGATCGCCCGATAGTCGAATATCAAACAATTCGAGGCAAAGCACCTGCCAAGCACAACTGTTAATTCGGCAACAAAATATAATAAAATTTAAAGTCTTAAACATCAGCTATTCCCCCAACCAGCAAATCGCCCCCAATCTAAAAGCAAAAATCTACATGAATGTCAGAGTCCGTCTAGCCCCCAGTCCCACCGGAAACCTACACATCGGTACCGCCAGAACCGCCGTATTCAACTGGCTGTTTGCCCGCAACCAAGGCGGCAAATTCATCCTGCGGGTAGAAGACACAGACGTAGAACGTTCTAAAAGCGAATACACCGATAACATCCTCGAAGGCCTCACCTGGCTGGGTATGGAGTGGGACGAAGGCCCGAGTTTTCAGTCACAGCGTCTGGAAATATACCGCCGAGCAGTCCAAACCCTTCTAGACAATGGACTCGCCTACCGCTGCTACACCACGTCGGAAGAACTCGACGAAATGCGGGAAGCACAAAAAGCCAACAAACAAGCCCCCCGCTACGACAACCGACACCGCAACTTGACAAGCAAAGAGCGCGCAGCTTTTGAAGGCGAAGGGCGACAAGCTGTGATTCGGTTTATCATCGACGACGATCGCACGATCGCTTGGAACGACATGGTGCGCGACACCGTAACCTGGAAAGGTAGCGACCTCGGCGGCGATATGGTAATTGCCAGGGCATCCAGCGGCGGCGTCATCGGCCAACCACTCTACAACCTCGCCGTAGTTGTCGATGACATCGACATGGGCATCACCCACGTCATCCGCGGCGAAGATCACATCGGCAATACTCCCAAACAAATATTGCTCTACGAAGCTTTGGGCGCGACAATCCCAGAATTTGGCCACACGCCGCTGATTTTAAACTCCCAAGGGCAAAAGCTTTCTAAACGCGACGGCGTAACCTCGATTTCTGACTTCAAAGATATGGGCTACCTGCCCGAAGCTTTAGTTAATTACATGACTTTGCTCGGTTGGACTCCGCCGGATTCAACGCAGGAAATATTTACACTGTCGGAAGCAGCAGAATTATTTACATTCTATCGAGTCAACAAAGCTGGTGCAAAATTTGATTGGGATAAACTCAATTGGCTAAACAGTCAATACCTGCACAAAATGCCAGTGCCGCAATTGACAGATTTGCTGATACCTTATTGGTGGCAGAAAGGCGGTTATCAGTTTGACTTGGAGGCAGACCGCCCCTGGCTCGAACAAATAGCTGCTTTAATCGGCCCGAGTCTCGTTCGCTTAACCGATGCTGTCGATATGTGTAAGGTATTCTTCTCCACCACCGTGGAATACGAAGAAGAAGCACTCGCACAATTGCAGCAAACAGGGGCGGCACAGGCTTTACAAGCAGTTGTAGAAGCTATGGAAAGTCATTCGTCCCTGACATCAGCGGAAGCTCAGAAAATCACTAAAAAGCTCAGTAAAGAGAAAAATCTTAACAAAGGGCTAATTATGCGATCGCTCAGAGCCGCTCTGACAGGTGCAATGCACGGCCCCGACCTGATAGAATCTTGGGTAATCCTTCACCAGCGAGGAACGGCTAAAACCCGTTTGCTTGATGCCATTAGCAACTTGAATGGGCCTGCTGTTGGTGTCGCGGACGAAACTCCTACCCCAGAACAACCACACGCAGAAACAGTCGCCGAAAGTTCTGCTACAGAACAGTCAGCAGTGGAGGTTTCAAAAGTCGAAACACCGACTCTTGAAACAGTCGAAACCCCGGTTGTTGAACCAGCAGCAGAGGTTTCAGAAGTGGAAAAACTTGCGATCGAAACAGTCGAAACGCCGACTGTCGAACAAGCAGTGGAAGTTACAGCAGTCGAAATACCGACTTCAGAAACAGGCGAAGTGTCGGCTCTTGAACCAACCGACGGGGAGGTTGCAGCAGTCGAAATACCGGCTCTTGAAACAGTCGCAGCAGCAGTTGAAATACCTGCCGCCAACCAGCAAAAAACTATTGCGAGTGGAGAAATGACTTCATCAAACGAACCAGAAACAACCGTTATCATCACCGAAGTTCCTGCCGGAAATGAAGCAGACAGTTCAAGCGGTACAACAAAGGTCATAATTACCGAAGAACCGCCAAGTCAGGCCCAGCAGATCAAAGAACAAATTATCTCAATTTTGTCCGAGTTTCCCGCTTACATCGGCAGCTTTTACGAGCAGTACAAAAGTCCCCTGACTGTTATCGGTGTAATTATAGCCTCGATTGTCTCTTTGAAAGTGCTTTTGGGCGTAATAGACGAACTCAACGACATCCCCCTGCTAGCACCCACATTCGAGCTAATTGGTATCGGATACACCGGGTGGTTTATCTACCGCTATTTGCTGCGATCGTCCAACCGGCAACAATTAGGTCAAGAAATTCAAGCCTTGAAAGAACAAGTTTTCGGCAAAAAGTCCTAATTTTTGCTGTAATTTGTTGAATTTGCGCCCGACATTGACAATTTTAAATAAGTTGTTAGTGTCGGGTTTTTAAATGACTAATGACTGTTGACTGTTGACTAAGGACTAATGACTAATACCAATTTAATATGAAGCTGCATAGAATAGAGCTTCAAGAATAAAATTGTAAGATGACAACGAACTGATTTGCTC
>NZ_JAUBTF010000070.1:6525-31894 GCF_036702355.1 Microcoleus sp. D3_18_C4 | reverse complement strand
CCGTTTTTATCAACAAGGTATGCGGGCCGCAACCCTTATACAGTCTATCTCGTAGACCTCTTTGTCACCCCCCCAGGAATTTTAGACCTGAGAGCTAACTCATAATTGTAAAGTGCTGACAACCAATTACAACGGAGACCATAACGGCGGCGGCGATTTCGATAACGACTTGACAAAATTTTGAAAACTTTTAGACTCCTATTAACATGTTCAATCACTATTCGAGCCTGAGCTAAAGCTCGATTGTAGTCTTTTGATAAAAGAGAAAGATTCCCATTTTTAGGTTTCTTTTTAGGAATCCAGCTATTAAAGTGATAATCTTTTATCCCTTGATAGCCACTATCTTGTAAACTATCGGTTGAGGGATGGAAATGAACATTGCTTTTTTTAAACAAGCTGAAATCGTGGCCATGCCCGGTTCAAAATGTAGGCAAATAATCTGTTTACTTTCTTGATTAATGACCACTTGCATTTTTAGGCTGTGGTGTTTTTTCTTTCCTGAATAGTATTTTTTCTGTTTTTTTTTGGCGTTCGATAGCTGTTTCTGTGACATCCATTACGACAACTTTGCTGACGCCCAAAACCTTTGAACAATGCTTTTTTCCCAGGAATACCAAACTTTCCCGTTTTCATTAAAGTTGATTCAATGTTAGTTACAATTCGGCAAATTGTTGATTCGGATACTCCCCAATTTGTCCCCATATGAAAATAGGTTCGATATTCTCGCCAATATTCCAAGGCCACTTAAACTTGTTCTTCAAGAGTTAAGGCGCTTCGGCGTCCTCGTTTATCTTGAGGATTTTCTAGCCGGAATTTTTCTAAAGTGTTAACCATTTGTTTAAACGTTTGAATCAGGACACCAAATCTTCGTTTAAATTGCTCCGGTTTCAAATTTTGATAAAATCGATTGTTCATGATTGATTTATTTATTGTGTAACTACAAAACCCCTTTTTAGCATTTTATGCTGTTTTGAGCATCATGTCCTGAAAATCAGCTCAACCTGCAATTCCCTCCACTTAAGCCAAACCCTTTATTATAGCATATTTTTTTTGCAAGAGGTCTAATCTTTACTTGTGTGGGGAGTAGGGCTTGGGCAGGAGATAAGCTGTTCTACATTTAAATTGTGTGTCAAAAATCAATAAAACTTTTGTGGGACGGGCTTCTAGCCTGTCCCGAATTTCCAATTTAAATGCGTAACAGCTTACCGCCCTCAATATACAGTTGAAATGCACAACAGCTTATTAATATGCCTGCCCCACAGGCGAACTAACTTGCCTTTAAATTTAACCTATGATGTTGATAATTCAGGCTTTAGCGATGGTTCTTTGCATCTTATTGTCCGCTATTGGACGCTGCGCGAACAAGCACAGGTGCGACGGACAAACACCAGGGCTGTGGTGGCCATTAAAGTAGCGTGCATCCGGGCGGACATTAAAATTCCTCAACCGATACTGGTGACTTTGTACGATCGAACAATTTACCGTGAGTGAGTTTTGAATTTTGAGTTGGGAGAGTGGGAGAGTGGGACAAATCCTCTTGTTTCACGCTGGACTTCTTCACGCTTGACTTCTTCCCTCAACACCCATCTGTTAAATCCATTAAATCCCGTACAGTGGGCGTTGCCGAACTTCCCTCTGATCTCAAATCCGCGCTTCATCGTCGGGCGTAAAATCGAGTCAACATCCAACACTCAACCATCATTCAGTTTGGCGACCCCGAGTCAACAGTCAACAGTCAACAATCATGAGGAGTGCAACCAGAATTGATATGACTTCTCCCTTCTGACTTTTCAAATCAAGCAAAAGGCGAGCCGATTTCTCATTAGCGCGCCTCCTAATTGAATTTTATTTTGTAAAACGTAAATGAGGAGATTGTTCCCATTTGAAAAAAATCATGAACTCGTCTTGCTAGCGCGGCGGCGGCGTGCTGCAACCAAGCCACCCAAACCGAGAGCCAAACCAGTCATTGTCATCGGTTCTGGAACTGCTTCTGCGCTCACTGCGAAGTCTTGGAAGTCTGCGTCGTTTTTGTTACCACGATCGTCGAAGGAGATTAGCGTGCCTCCATTAAACAGAGAACTTGTGCCGTTTGTGAATTGTCCGGCAGCTTGGAAGACTTTGGTGTCTTCTTTGCCAAGTGCGTCCCACAGTTGCGATTGCGCGCCAAACACCGCTTGCTGGCTGCCAGTGTTCAAGCTTGAGGTCGAGTAGACACTGCCACCCCAGCCACTGTCGAGCCCCAAAGTGTAAACTTGATTTGCCAGGAAGGTGAATACTGCCGAGCCAGAACCCACGACTGTATTGCCCAGAGTTCCTTTCCATTCGTTTTCCCACTGGTTGTCTGAGGATTTAGTTTCCGAAAACAGGGTGCTAACTAGAGATACCGCCGAGTCCTTCACACTGTAGACTCCCAAAGAGGATTGGTACATACCGTGAGATTCTTTGAAGCTAAACTTGACGCTTGTATCTTGGCTGAATGTGATGCCGTTGGTACCAAAGGAGAAGGCTTGAGCTGGAGCTCCGGCGCCAAACAGAGCTGTGGCGGCGGCGGTAGCTGTTAGGGCGGATAAGAGTTTGGTATTCATAACCTGTTCCGTTTGTGCGATGGTCTTAATATTTTCATTATGCGATACTTTTTTTGTATTTGGTTCACTTTAGGTGAATTTTGACATATTCTTTATCAAGCCTTTACATAACTTTCACAAATGCTGTCGATCGCATCTGCCGACGGGCGATCGCTCCCTAATAATACCCACTAAATAATTATCAATATTGTGGCTTGAAACCTTGCAGTCGCGGGCATGGAGCGCTGGTCAGCCCAAGTAATTTGGATCGGGTTTATGCTAATTTTTTATGATATTCTCAAGTCTAAATTCTCAATAGCAAACACTTAAGTATAAATACGGTAATATTCGTCGGTACTGACAGTTCCAGAAGTTTTCTATTAGCCAGAAACTGGGAATATGTGTTTTTTGGGGCTGGTGTAGGGGAGTTAAAGTAGTTTATCTATCGGGTAAATTACGTACAAAATGCGATCGTTGGGTCTACGTATTTTGGTTGAATTAATATAGAGCCCCTGGTGTGAGATATCCCCAAGATGCGATCGAGGAGATGCAATTTCCGCAGATTGAAGCGGTAAAAGAGCGGATTGCCCCTCAACAAAGATTCTATAGAGAAGCTGTGGTTCCGTCCTTGCTCCCGATCGCCCGCATCAAAACAGACCGCTGTAGCGTTCCTCTGCCCAAGGTTCGCCCCGCTGGTGGTAGCCGTTGCGTTCCCAAAAACCGAGTTCTTCGGTTTCTGTAAACTCCAGGCCGTTAATCCATTTAGCGCTTTTCCAAGCGTACAGGTGGGGAACTACGAGCCGCATTGGGCCGCCGTGGTCTGCGGATAGAGGTTCGCCGAAGACGGTGTGGGCGAAAAAGTTTTCTTCTCGGAGGAAGTCGGCGATCGCAATGTTGGTAGTGTAGCCGCCGTAGCAGTGTTCTAGGACGTGCAGAGCTTTCGGATCGACTTCTATATAATTCATAAAATCTGTGACTTTGACTCCCGTCCACTGCACATCGAGTTTTGACCACCGGGTGACGCAGTGAAAATCCGCCGTAAAGTTACTTTGGGGCATGGCCTGGAAGTCCGACCAAGTGAAAGTTTGTGGTTTTGCCAATCCCCAGACTTTAAATTCCCAACTTTCAATGCTGACGGAGGGTGTATCGCCGTAGGTCAGCACAGGAAAGCCGTTGGCGAGGTATTGACCCGGGGGGACGCGATCGATGTTTTCTGATTCTGGCTTGCTAAAAAATTTGCCCAGCATTGATTCACACTCTACAGTAACTGACTGCAATCCTGAGTATAGCTTGCAGAGATGGGGGCATCGCAATTCATCTCAAGGTAGAAAGCTTTCAGGACTTCTGTAGAAAGAAAAATTCCTAAATTCTGCCTGATGCCCACCTAATTCTGCCTTCGGAGATAGCCACAGTTAAAAATTACCAACTATTATGATTCCAGCGTCAGTAAGTAGGCACTGTAAAAGCCAATTATGTAAACGATTGTAAAGTATCTTTAGCCCTAAGCGTGGCCAACTCAGGCCTGTTCCTGTTTACATAGTGTTACATAGCTGAGTTTAATTTCGCCTACCTACTTATTAAGTATGTAATCTTAAATTTTATCGCAATTCATGGGGCATTTCCTAATTTTTGATGTATTGTAACAATATGCTCGGATGCCATATGTAAAAAAAATTGATGGGGAAAAAATCATGATCACAAGTTGCTTGATTCCTTTGATGGTCTGCTTGATTGCTGGGTGGGTGACTGCGGGGACTGACAATAGAACGTTAGACGGAATTCCGGCTCCCATAGCTGCAATTATTGGAGTGTGTTCGTTAATTTGGTTGCTGGCGGTGTGTCCTTGGCCTGTTGAACTCGCTCTAGTCTTGGCGGTGGTGGTCTTCGGCAAAGCTTACGTGCAAAAAATCTTAAACGTCGGCTGAATTTTCAGGGCTAGCGCTCCTATGATTGGCGGGAGCGCGATCGAGTGCTGCTACTTTGTTAAAATTTTTCGCGATTTGTCTGGCTAGGTTCTGCGAGGGGGTCGCAAAGACGGAACCAACCCCAGAACTGGTGAAATTCAATTTACATTATTCACTTAAAAATTAAAACATAAATATTGACAGAGAAACCCGGTTTATCTAAGATAAACCGGGTTTGTAGGGGTCGGAAATTTTCACACATCGCGCAAGGCTTGCTTAGGACTTAGGCACTCGGAACAAAAGAAACCGGGTTTCTGAGTCCAGGAGTGTTGCTGTATGTGCGTAAAATGGCGAGCTGTTAAATTGGCAAGCGATTGATATCTTTATTAGAACCAATTACTACCATCGCGTCGCCCTTTCTTAAGCGTTCGCTTGGCTCCGGATTAATCTCGAACTTGTCGGCGCGCCCGACTGCTAGCAAGTTCAAACCATACTTGCGCCGGAGCTCCAATTCGGAGACGGTTTTACCGTCAAACTTGTCAGGAACGAGCAACTCAACGATACTGTGATCTGGATCGAGGTCAAAGCGTTCTAAAATGCTGGGTTTTGTAAGAAGGCGGGCCACAGAGCAGCCCATTTCTCGTTCTGGAAAAACTACATGATCTGCGCCGACTTTTTTCAACAGTTTTAAGTGAGTTTCCGAAGAAGCTTTGGCTATTACGTGACGTACCCCCCCTTCCTTAAGATTAAGCGTGGTTGTAATGCTTTCTGCTAGGTAATTGCCGATCGCCACAATCACTGTTTCAAACTCAAATATACCTGCTTCCGCAAGAGCGCTAGGCTCAGTAGAATCTAACTGCACAACGTGAGCAGCAATGCGCTCGGTCAAAGCTTGAGTTACTTTTTTTTCATCGGTGTCAATTCCCAGGACTTCGTAACCCAAACCGTGCAGAGTAGAACACACAGCTTTGCCAAAGCGTCCCAAACCAATAACTGCAAACTGCTTGTTGTCGGCGCGCAAAGTGCGAAAAAAATTCAAAGATGACAGGTTCACTAAATTTCCAGCGCTGAGCGTCTTGCTATGACAGCGCCGCCTCCTTTTTGATTTTTGGGTAAGTAGTAAAAGTTGATTTGGGTTGTCACCCATTGTTTAGATTATCAGCAACGAGGCAGGTTTTTTTTATCCCACTAACAAACTTTCCTCAGCATACTTAAAAGACCTGGGTTTTGGGTCGCCGAATGCAGCACTCACCAGCAGCAGTATCCCAACCCGACCTATGTACATTGTAGCAATCAAAATCAACTTACCGATCGCTGAAAGTGTGGGTGTAATCCCAGTGGAAAGACCGACCGTGGCAAAAGCTGAAACGGCTTCATACAGCGCTGCGATAAATTCTACTCGGGGATTGGTCAGCTCGATTAAAATTGCAGATGTGAACGCGACCAACATGGAACCGAAGACTACGCTAATGGTTTTTAGAATCATGGCTGGCGGGATTTGACGCTGATAGCACTCCACATCTTCCTGGCCTTCGATAACTGCTGTGGTACAGCAAAACAATAGCCTAAAAGTTGTGGTTTTGATTCCGCCGCCGGTGCTGCCAGGACTAGCGCCGATAAACATCAGCGCGATGGTCAGAAATAGCGAGGCTTCGGTCATTTGGCCAATGCTAATTGTATTGAACCCTGCCGTGCGGGGAGTAACAGATTGAAACCAAGCTGCCATCAGCTTTTGAGGAAAATTTAGAGAGCCGAAAGTGTCTGGGTTGTCGTATTCCAGCACCAAAAAGGCTAGCGTTCCTAAAATTAAAAGGACAGCCGTTGTAGTGGTGACAACTTTGAAGTTCAGGGAAAAAACTGTGCAGATAGGGCTTTTGTTGAAACGATCGCGCAGCCACAAGTACATTTCCATAATTACTTGATAGCCGATTCCCCCAAATATGATTAAACCGCTGACTGTGAAGTTAACCATAGGCGAAGTGATGTAGCCGATCAAATTATCTGAATAGATGCTAAAACCCGCGTTGTTAAAGGAATTAACGCTGTGAAATATAGCCGACCACACACCCTGTTTAAATCCGTATTGGGGGACGAAAACCGTCATCAGCAAAAACACTCCTGTTAATTCAAACAAAAGCGTTGTTGCTAGAATTGACTGCACGAGTTGTACTACGCCGGCGAGCCCGGATTTGTCGAGAGATTGTTGCAGGGCAACTTTGTCTTTCAAGCCAAAGCGGCGGCCCAATAACAGCAGTAAGAAAGTCGTGGCTGTCATGTAGCCCAAGCCTCCTATTTGCACCAGTAAAACTAGGCACAGTTGCCCCCAAAAAGAGTAATATTTTCCGACATCCACAACCGACAAGCCCGTGACGCAGACAGCGGAAGTAGAAGTAAAAAGTGCTGTTATTGGATCGCTCCAAGTTCCATCAATTGTGGAAAAGGGCATCATCAGTAATAAAGCACCTGCGAGGATGACAGCGAGAAAGCCCAAAGCAATGGTTCGCGAGACAGTCATTCGATTTTAGGTTTGAGATTTAAGATTTTAGATTTGAGAGGGAACCCACAAATCGATTTGAGATTTGAGGTGTGAGAGGGAAGCCACAAATCGATTTGAGATTTGAGGTTTGAGAGGGAACCCACAAATAGAGCGTCGGGCTTGAAATCAGGACATCTCTATCTGGCGAAGGCCGGAGACCGATCGAACTCAATCGCCAAATTCTATGACAACAGCGGGAAAATAACGGTAGAATTCCTTTAATAACTTGCGATCCGGCGATGACATCAACACTTTACCAGCAAATTCAGCAACTTTACGACGCTTCTAGCGGTTTGTGGGAGCAGGTGTGGGGCGAACATATGCACCACGGTTACTACGGCCCGGATGGCAATTTGAAAAAAGAGCGCCGACAGGCTCAGATAGATTTGATAGAAGAACTGCTGGCATGGGCTGGAGTACCGTCAGAGAAGGCACTGTGTGAATCTTACCGCATTCTCGATGTCGGTTGCGGGATCGGCGGCAGCACGCTGTATTTGACCGAAAAGTTTAGTTCTCTCCCTCAAAATAATTTAAAGTTGGATGGCGAGGCGGATCAAAATTATAGCCGATCGCCCGAACAAAATAAAACGGGCGCTAGCGTTACAGCGACCGGGATTACTCTGAGTCCGGTACAGGCCAACAGAGCGACCGAACGCGCTAAAATTGCCGATGCTCAAAGCAATGTGAACTTTTTGGTGGCCGATGCTTTGAATATGCCTTTTCCTGACGAGTCCTTCGACTTGGTTTGGTCGCTCGAAAGTGGCGAACATATGCCCGACAAAATTAAGTTTTTGCAGGAATGCTGCCGCGTACTCAAGCCGGGAGGAACTTTGATATTGGCAACTTGGTGTCACCGCCCGCTGGGAGAAACGGCGGGAGAATTAACTGATGAAGAGAGAAAGGAATTGGCAGAAATTTACCGGGTTTATGCTTTGCCTTATGTGATTTCTTTACCGGAATACGAGGAAATTGTCCGCAGTTTGCCTTTGACAAGTATTCGCACCGCTGATTGGTCAAAAGCTGTGGCTCCTTTTTGGGATGTGGTGATCGATTCTGCTTTGACTCCCAGCGCGATTTGGGGTTTGCTAACTAGCGGTTGGACGACTATTCAAGCAGCACTTGCTCTCGGATTGATGAGCCGTGGATATCAGAGCGGGTTGATTCGTTTTGGGCTGATTTGTGCTGTAAAATAACAGGCATATATCAGAGAATTTTTGAGTCTTGAGTTGATGAGTAAGGTGCGTATTACGCACCCTACAGAATATTATTTGTGTGGCGTGGGTGTGAGTTTTATGGGCAATGATTCGATTGGCAAGTCTTGGAGTGATAAAAATGGCTCGGCTCCGCAAAGCTGGGTGAGGGCATTTTGGGAGTTTTCTCGGCCGCACACAATTGTGGGTACTAGCTTGAGTGTATTGGCTTTGTACGCGATCTCCCAAAGTGCGCGGCTGTTTGTGAATCCTGTATTTGGGTCCCTAGCTTTTGCCTGGTTGGCTTGCATTTGCGGCAATATTTATATTGTGGGATTGAACCAGTTAGAAGATGTTGAAATTGATAAAATAAATAAGCCGTATTTGCCGATCGCCTCGGGAGTGTTTTCTCAGAAAACCGGGGAATTAATTGTAATTGCAACGGGAATTATAGCAATTTTGACGGCGGTTTTACAAGGCCCGTTTTTGCTGGCTACCGTTGGCGTTAGTTTGGCGATCGGGACTGCTTATTCTCTGCCCCCAATTCGGCTGAAGCGGTTTCCTTTTTGGGCGGCGCTGTGCATTTTTACTGTGCGGGGCGCGATCGTAAATTTAGGGTTATTTTTACACTTTAATTGGGTGTTGGGTTTGGGAGGGGCGAAAAGCGCTTTTTCTGGCTGGAGTTGGGAGAGTGTGTCTTTTGAGATTCCTGCGGAAGTGTGGGTGCTGACGGTTTTTGTTGTGGTGTTTACGTTGGCGATCGCCATTTTTAAAGATATCCCCGACATGGAAGGGGACAAGCAATATAATATTACTACGTTTACCATTGAGCTGGGCAAGCCTGCCGTCTTTAATTTATCTCGCTGGGTATTGACGGTTTGTTATTTGGGCGCGACTTTGGCGGGAGCGATCGTATTGTCTAATGTTAATTTAGTGTTTCTGGCAGTTTCTCATTTGGCGGCTTTGGGTTTGATGTGGTTTTGGAGCACGAAAGTTGATTTGGACGATAAAATAGAAATTGCTGCATTTTATCAGTTTATCTGGAAGTTGTTTTTCTTAGAATATCTGATTTTTCCCGCAGCTTGTTTGTTGGGGTAGAAGTTCGGCAACGGATTATGTAACGGATGTAACGGATGTAAAGGATAGAAGGAAGAGGGAAGAAGGAAGTTCGGCAACGGATTATGTAACGGATGTAACGGAGGTAAAGGATAGAAGGAAGAAGGAAGAAGGAAGAAGGAAGAAGGAAGAAGGAAGAAGGAAGGGGGAAGAAGGAAGAGGGAAGAAGGAAGGGGGAAGAGGGAAGAAGGAAGGGGGAAGGAGGAAGAAGGAAGGAAGAGTTAACAAATTAGAACAAGTTGGCAATTACAAGTTAGCGAACTCCCAAACAAGCAAGACAACTATGGCTTCTCAAAAAAAATCGCGGAAATCTGCCTGCAAACTGGGTGCCGAAGACTCTTTGAAATTAGCTTGGGAACATCACCAAGCGGGCCGTTTGTTAGAAGCTGAGAATTTGTACCGGCAAATAATAGAAGTGCAGCCGGAATCAGCAAACGTGCTGTGTTTGTTGGGAATAGCGGCGAGACAGCAGGGAAAAATTGCAGAGGCGATCGACTTTTACGAACAAGCGATCGCCCAAAAGCCAGATTTTGTAGAAGCACATTTAAATAAGGCTAATCTTTTGCTGGATGTACGCGAGTATCAAAGGGCGATCGCCAGTTACGAACAAGTCATCAAAATCCAGCCAAATTCCGCACTCGCTTACAATAATTTGGGCTGGGTAAAACAGCAATTAGGGGAAATAGACGCGGCTATTTTATATTACCAAACAGCGTTGAAACTCGATCCAAACCTGCCGGAAACAGCGCACAATTTAGGACACTTATTTAAACAAAAAAAACAGTTAAACGAGGCTATAACTTATTACGTCCACGCTTTAAAAATTAATCCAAATTTGATATATTCCCTGATGGGATTGGGAACAGTTTTGCAACAGCAGGGGAAATTCGCCGAAGCTTTCAACTGCTACCAGCAAGCTGTAAAACTAGAACCCACCAATCCCGAAGCTCACAACAATGTAGGAGCATTTTACCACGAACAAGGCAATGTAAAAGCCGCAATATCCTACTACAGACAAGCATTAAACTTAAAGCCAGATTTCGTGGAGGCTATTAACAATCTCGGACACGCTTTGGTCGATTTGGGAGAATTTCAAGAGGCTTTTTCTTGTCACAGTCGAGCCTTGGAATTGCAGCCAGACAACGCCACAGCCCACCTGGAATTCGCCTTAACTTTGCTATTGTTCGGAGATTTTCAGCGCGGTTTTGCTGAATACGAGTGGCGGTGGCGCACTCCGCAACTACAACCGAGGCAATTTAAACAGCCGGTTTGGGATGGTTCAAATTTGCAGGGAAAAACTATTTTACTGCACGTCGAGCAAGGCTTCGGCGATTCTATTCAGTTTATTCGCTACGCGCCGATTCTTCGCAGCCAAGGCGCTAAAGTTATGGTGGCTTGCTATCCAGAACTGCTGCGGTTGTTTGCGACAGTTCCTGGTATTGAATATTTATCAGTTAGTCTGGAAGGTTTGCCAGAATTTGACGTTCACTCACCGCTGATGAGTTTGCCGCAAATTGTCGGGACAACTCTGGAAACAATACCTGCCAATGTTCCTTATTTATATCCGCCTGCTGAGTGCAAATTTGCGCTTTCTTCTGATGCCAAATTGAAGGTGGGGATTGTTTGGGCAGGGAGTCCGAAGCGCCGGAAAGACAATCAGCGTTCTTGCATATTGAGCGATTTTATTCGATTTTTGGATGTTCCGGGAATCGCTTTTTATAGTTTACAAAAAAACTTGTCCGAGAGCGATCGCACTTTGTTGAACCAACACTTAGTGCCGGATTTGACTCCGCATTTGAACGACTTTGCTGATACTGCTTCGGCTATATCTCAACTGGATTTAGTCATTACTGTCGATACGGCTGTGGCGCACTTAGCCGGTGCTTTAGGAAAACCGGTTTGGGTGCTGCTTTCTTTTGCTCCTGACTGGCGTTGGCTGCTGGATCGTGAAGATAATCCTTGGTATCCAACTGCGAGGCTTTTCCGCCAAAGTCAGCCGGAAAGTTGGCAAGAATTGTTTGAGGAAGTACAGGCGGCTTTGAGTTTATTTGCGATCGCCAATACTGCTAGTTATTCCGAGGATTCTGCCCACAAGCAGTTTGACTCCCTTTCGCTTGCAATGACTGCTAATAATAAGCCTGACCTCGATTCTGTGGCTCTCAAAATGACAGGTGTAAGTGTGGTTAAAGAGAGTAAACAAATATTTGTGATGGCGAGCGAAGGGTTAGCAGAAGGCTCCGCAGCTAATCACTCGCAGGGAATTGAGATCTCGGTTGCGATCGCAACGGGTGGGGATAACTCTCTTGTTTTAGAGGATTTATTGCGACAAGCAGAACATTTAATGGAAACAGGTGATCGGGAAGAGGCGATCGCCCTTTACGAACAGATTATATCTCTTGAGCCAAATTGCGTTCAAGCGCGGATTAATTTTGGTTTTCTCAAGCAGGAAAATGGCGAATTGGAAGCCGCTATCCCCCATTACCGAGAAGCTTTAGCCATCGATCCAAATATTCCTCAAACCGCTTACAACTTGGCAAAGATTTTTGAGGAACAAGGTCAAGTGGAAGAGGCGATCGCACATTACGAGCAAGCTCTTGTAGCTCAACCGGATTTCGTACCCGCCCTGATTAATTTAGCCGTGGCGCTGCAAGAAAAAGGCGAACTTTTAGAGGCTGTAAACCTTTATAGACGAGCGCTGGAAATTCATCCGCATAGCTGGGAAGCTTACAACAATCTGGCAACTGTGTTGCAAGAACAGGGCAATTTAGAAGATGCACTGGAGTATTATCACAAAGCTCTAGAATTGCTGCCGGATTTTGTGGAAGCTATTAACAATTTAGGCAGGACGTTTTTGGAAAAAGGCGCGGTAGAAGATGCGATCACCTGCTACAGACGAGCGATTCATTTAAACCCCAATCACGCGAGCGCTCACCTGAATTTATCCTTGGCTTTGCTGTTGGTGGGAGATTTGGAAAATGGTCTCGCTGAATACGAGTGGCGCTGGCAAATTAAAGAATTTCACACTGGTCATTCCTGTTTTTTGACGGGACCGGATAATAGTGTTTCGGCGAGAGAATACCGGCCGCTGTGGGACGGTTCTGATTTGGTGGGAAAGACTATTTTGCTGCACGCCGAACAAGGTTTAGGCGATTCGCTTCAGTTTATTCGCTACGCTGCGATCGTCAAAAATAAAGGCGGTAGGGTCATTGTGGGCTGTTACCCGCAATTGCACCGTTTGTTTGCAACGGTTGATGGCATTGATTTGCTAATAGTTAAAGGCGAGCCACTGCCGGAATTTGACGTGCAAGCGCCGATGTTGAGTTTGCCGTATATTCTTGGTACAAAGCTGGAAACAATACCGGCAAATACTGCTTATTTATCTCCGCCTGCGGGTGCTGAATTTGGACTTTTGCCCGATCGCAATTTGAAAGTTGGCATTGTCTGGGCGGGGAATCCAAAACACCGCAAAAACAAGCAGCGTTCGTGCAGTTTAAGCCAGTTTCTGCCGCTTTTGGACGTTTCGGGGGCAAGTTTTTACAGCTTGCAGAAAGAGGTTTCGGAGGCAGATCGCGCGCTGTTGAATCAAACGTCGATCGTAGATTTGAGCCCGCATTTTGGCGATTTTGCCGATACTGCTGCTGCGATCGCCAAACTGGATTTAGTCATTAGTGTCGATACCGCTGTCGCCCATTTGGCGGGCGCTTTGGGCAAGCAGGTGTGGATTTTGCTGGCGTTTTCGCCGGATTGGCGGTGGCTGCTGGAGCGTGAAGATAGTCCTTGGTATCCGACGGCGCGGCTGTTTCGCCAGCATCAGCGGGGCGACTGGGAGGACGTTTTCGATCGGGTGGCGGAGGCTCTAGGCGCAGTGGCTGCTGCATTTGTGCCGTCGGATGCGGCGGATGCAGAGTTTCGGTTGGGGGTGGATTTGCAGCAGCAAGCCGATTTTGGTGGTGCGATCGAATGTTATGAGCGAGCGATCGCGATCGATCCTAGTTACGCAGCCGCGCACAGCAATTTAGGCGTTGTTAAACAGCATACCGGCAGGGTAACAGAGGCGATCGCGCACTACCGACAAGCCCTAGCAATTGACCGGAATTTGGCGGAAACTGCAAGCAATTTGGGCAGCGCGCTCGCGGATGCAGGGGAGACTGAAGAGGCGATCTCAGAATATGAGCGGGCGCTTTCTTTGAATCCGAATTGCGCGGAAGCGCTGATTAATTTGGGCCTGTTGCGGGAAGATCAAGGGGATGTGGCGGAGGCTATAAGCTGCTATGAGCAAGCGATTCAGGTCAATCCTAATTGCGCGGCGGCTTATTTGAATTTGGGAATTGCTTTGGAGGCACAAGGGGAGGAAGCGGGCGCGAATTATGAACGGGCGATCGCGAATTACGAACGGGCGATCGCGATCGAGCCAAATTATGTGGAGGCTTTGCAGCATTTAGCATACGCCTCGATCCGACAGGGCAAAATTGACCGCGCGATCGCATACTACGAGCGATCGACTGCACTGCAACCGGATTTAGCAGAAACTCTGATCGGTTTGGGGAGTTCCCTGCAACAGCAAGACAAGTTAGATGAGGCTCTAGCTGTTTGCCAGCAAGCGATTCAGCACTTACCAGCCAGTGCACAGGCTCGCTGCAATCTGGGAATTGTCCTGCACAAACAGGGCAAAATTGAAGATGCGATCGCCTGCTATCAGCAAGCTTTGAGCCTGAAACCCGACTTTCCACAAGCTTTGAACAATCTCGGCAAAGCTTTTGAGGAAGCGGGAAAAATGGCAGAGGCGATCGATTGTTACCGTCGGGCGATCGAACTCAAACCCGGTTATATCAATCCTCTCACCAGTTTGGGAAGTGCTTTGCACGATCGCGGCCAATTTGCAGATGCTGTCACCTGCTACAGCCAAGCAGTTCAATTCAATGTCGGCCATCCTGAATCTCACCTAAATTTAGGTTTAGCTTTGCTGCTGGCGGGAGACTTTCAGCGCGGTTTTTACGAGTACGAATGGCGACTCCTAGTTAAAGAAAAACAGTTCCGATCGCACAACTTTATTCAGCCGCTTTGGGATGGAAAAGATTTGCAGGGAAAAACTATTTTGCTTTGCCCGGAACAGGGTTTAGGCGATGCAATTCAGTTTATCCGCTATGCAGATTTAGTCAAACAAAAAGGCGGTAGGGTAATTGTTTGGTGTTTGCCGCAGTTGCAGCGCTTGTTTACACAAGTTTCGGGAATCGATGCGTTAATAGTTAATCAAGAGGATGCGCCGGATTTTCAAGTGCGCGCGCAGCTAATGAGTTTGCCACACCTTCTTGAAACAACTTTAGAAACTATACCCGCCAAAGTTCCTTACTTATCTCATCCGCCCGGTTGGGAATTTACTCTCAATCCAACTACTAATTTAAAAGTAGGGATTGTATGGTCTGGAAATCCTAAAAACTCCCAAAATAATGTGCGCTCGATTCCGCTAAATTTGTTAGCCAAACTGTTAGATATTCCCGGAGCAGATTTTTACAGTTTGCAAAAAGAAATTACAGCAGACGATCGCGCCTTGTTACAGCAAATTGCCGTAACAGATTTAAGCTTTTATTTGCACGACTTGGCGGATACTGCGGCGGTAATCTCCGCTCTGGATTTAGTAATTTCTGTAGATACTTGTGTGGCACACTTGGCTGGTGCTTTGGGCAAGCCAGTGTGGATTTTGCTCTGTTTTGTTCCGGATTGGCGGTGGATGTTGCAACGCGAAGATAGTCCTTGGTATCCCACGGCGCGGCTGTTTCGCCAGTCTACAGCGGGGGATTGGGAAGGAGTTTTACAACAAGCTAGTTTGGCGCTCAGAGCAAGAATTTCTCAGCATCAGAAAGCTCAACCACTAATAGAAGCTCAGCCCAATACTGACTTAGCTCAAGAACAGTTTAATTGCGGAAATATTCTGAAATCGCAAGGTAGATTTTCCGAGGCGATCGCTTGTTTTAAAAATTCTTTGGTTTTGCAGCCCAATTCTATCGAAACCGCCACTAATTTGGCAGTGACACTGCACCAAACAGGCAATTTAGCCGAAGCTGCCACCTATTATCAGCGCGCGATCGAAATCGACCCTAACTGCGCTAAAGCGCAGAATAACTTGGGTATTTTGCTGCAAGATAAAGGCAATATAGCCGATGCTGTATCTTGTTTTCAAAAGGCGATCGCCCTGAATCCAATTTACGTCAAAGCTCTCAACAATCTCGGCGCGATACTCCAGCAGCAGGGCGAGTTGCCGACTGCGATCGCGTGTTTTCATCAAGCACTTTCCGTCAATTCCAATTATGCGCCCGCGCTGGTAAATTTGGGTGCGGCGATGCAAACACAATCTCAGCTAGCCGAGGCTGAACGCTTTTACGAGCGTGCAATTGAAGCAGAACCAAACAATCCTAAAGGGCACTATCACCTGGGAACGTTATGCTTGGGGGCGGGAAAAATAGAACAGGCAATTTCTAGCTTGGAACGAGCCATATCTTTGAACCCTAATTATCTAGAAGCTATTACTAATTTAGGCAGTGCTGTTGAACAATTAGGAGACGTAAATCGAGCAATTTTGTGTTACAATCAAGCTATAAAACTTGATGCAAATTGTGTCAAAGCTCACTTCAATTTAAGCTTAGTCTTGCTGTTGACTGGAGATTGGCTGCGCGGTTTAGCAGAATACGAGTGGCGCTGGCAAACTGAACAGGCGAAAAAATTACCACGGTTGAATTTTGATCAACCAGTTTGGGACGGTTCAGATTTGAAGGGACAAACTATTTTGCTCCGATCCGAACAAGGTTTAGGCGATGCCATTCAATTTGTGCGATACGCGGCAATTGTGCAGAAAAAAGGTGGCAAAGTAATTATTTCTTGCTATCAAGAACTGAAGCGTTTATTTAAGCAGATTCCTGGCATCGAACAAGTGGCGGTTCGGATGGATGAATTGCCCGATTTCCAAGTGCAAGCACCGCTGATGAGTTTGCCGTATATTCTCGGAACAAATTTAGAAAATATACCGGCAAATGTTCCTTATTTAGCTGCGCCGCCCAATTGGCAATTTTCTCTAAATTCCGATAGTAAGTTTAAAGTTGGGATTGCCTGGGCGGGAAGTGCGGAACATTTGAAGGATTTTCAGCGATCGAGCGATTTAAGCTATTTCCTGACATTATTAGATATTCCCGGTGTAACTTTTTACAGTCTTCAGAAAGAAGCGTCGGCGGAAAATCGTACTTTGTTGACTCAAATTCCCGTGATAGATTTGAGCGACAATTTGAACGATTTTGCCGATACAGCGGCGGTGATATCGCAACTAGATTTAGTCATTTGCGTGGATACGGCTGTCGCGCACTTAGCCGGTGCTTTGGGTAAACCCGTATGGATTTTGCTGTGTTTTATGCCGGATTGGCGGTGGATGTTGGAACGCGAAGACAGCCCTTGGTATCCGACGGCGCGACTGTTTCGGCAGCAAACACCGGGCGATTGGGAGGAAGTATTCGATCGCGTAAAAACAGCCTTGCTAGAGAGGGCGGGCACGGGGGCACCGCCCCTACAATCTACTCGTTCCCAAGCTGTGTCTGGTAACGGAGATACCGAAGCTTCGCCTCGATTTTATTTATCGCCCGCACAGGTACAATTTCACATAGCAAAAGCCTTAGAAAAACAACGTAAAAATGCAGAGGCAGCCGCTCGTTACGAACAAGTAATTGCCGCCTCACCCAGCCACGCCGAAGCCCACAGTTATTTAGGTTATCTCAAACAGGAAAACGGGCAAATAACCGAGGCAATTTCGCACTACAAACAAGCGCTAGAAACCAATTCCAACCTGAGCGAAACAAACTTATACTTGGGTTCCGCCCTCGAAGAAGAAGGAAAAGTAGCAGAGGCGATCGACTTCTACAATAAAGCAATTCAACTACGTCCCAACTCGCCAAATTGGCGCTTGAGACTAGCCTTAGCTTTGCTCTTAACTGGAAATTTTGAGCGTGGTTTTGCGGAGTACGAATCGCGCTGGCAAACTGAACAATTGGATCGGCGCTCTTTTGAGCAACCGCTTTGGGATGGCTCTGATTTGCAGGGAAAAACAATTTTATTGCACCCTGAACAAGGTTTTGGTGATACGATACAATTTATCCGCTACGCGCCTTTAGTTAAGCAAAAAGGCGGCAAAGTTATTGTTGCTTGTCATGTCTTGCTGAAGCGTTTATTTGAAGGAATTGCAGGAGTTGATCGAGTAGGAGTCAAGCCGAGCGATTTGATAGATTTTCAAGTGCAAGCCCCGCTGCTAAGTTTGCCACGAATTCTGGGGACGACTTTGGAAAATATACCGACGAATATTCCTTATTTAGCTCCGCCACAGGATTTTAAATTTTCCCTAGAGCCGAACAATCAACTAAAAGTAGGTATTGTGTGGGCGGGCGGCCCGCTGCACCGCAACAATCATCGGCGATCGTGTAAATTAAGCGATTTTGTGAAATTTGTAGATGTTCCGGGAGTGAGTTTTTACAGCCTTCAGAAAGATTTGTCAGGAGGCGATATTACTTTATTAAAGCAACACCAAATTGAAGATTTGAGCGACCATTGCGTAGATTTTGCCGACACCGCAGCAATTATTTCGCAACTCGATTTAGTAATTTGTGTAGATACTTCTGTCGCGCACTTGGCCGGTGCTTTGGGCAAACCAGTCTGGATTTTGCTGTCTTTTGTTCCCGATTGGCGCTGGATGCTGGAACGCGAAGATAGCCCTTGGTATCCCACTGTGCGGTTGTTTAGGCAGCAAAAAGCCGGTGATTGGGATGGAGTTTGCGATCGTATAAAAGCAGCCTTGCTAGAGAGGGTGGGCACGGGGACACCGCCCCTACAATCTACTCGTTCCCAGGCTCAGCCTGGTAACGCCAATCCAGAGGCTCAGCCTCAAATCCAACCCCCAGAAACTCCCGCACAAATTACCGGAATCGGCATTACTTGGCCCCTCAGTATAACCAGCGGTTGGGGAATTTACGCCCTGAATTTAACCCTACAACTGCGGCAAAATCCCGCCTGGGACGTTGCACTTTTAGCACCGCCATCAATCACCTCAGAAGCGATGAATCCGCTGCATAAATCGCTGTTGTTACCTGTAATTGAAAAGCACAAAACTTTTCAGGAATTAGTAGCAGCCAATTCCGACAAACAAATCAGTTGTAATTTTCCCGTACTTTACGCTTTGGGGAATAATTTAGCATCCTCTGGAGTTGACAATCAAATTACCAGCGCTTGTCAAATAGGAGTCATATTTTTTGAAGACACACGAATCAAAGCAGAAGCACTAGAAACAGCCAAAAAATATAGCGCGATTGTCGCAGGTTCCAACTGGAATGCGGAGGTTTTGAGAAGCCGGGGCTTGACTAATGTAGCGATGGTACATCAAGGAATTGACCCAACAATTTTTCATCCTGCACCCAAATCTAATCTATTTGGCGATCTCTTCGTCATTTTCTCCGGCGGCAAACTAGAATATCGCAAAGGTCAAGATATTGTAATTGCCGCTTTCAAACGATTTCGCGCCAAACATCCAGAGGCTTTGTTACTAACAACATGGCACAACTTCTGGCCTCAGTATATGTTAGGAATCGAACAAACTGGAAACGTGGCTGGGCTTCCCAATATCAACCGCGACGGAAGTTTAGGAATTTCCCAATGGTTAGTGGCGAACGGTTTGCCGATTGACTCTTTTATCGACATCGGCTTAATTCCCAATCACCTCGCTGGACAAATTTTGCGAGAAGCCGACTGCGCTGTTTTCACTAACCGCTGCGAAGGGGGCACTAATTTAGTCGCAATGGAAAGTATGGCTTGCGGAATTCCGACTATTTTATCAGCAAATACTGGTCATTTAGACTTGATTTACAGCCACATTTGCTATCCTTTATGGAATCAAGGACGAGTTAAACTGACGGCTCCTTTTTCTGGTGTAGAAGGTTGGGGAGAGTCTGAGGTTGCAGAAGTTGTCGAGGCTTTGGATCAAGTTTATACTAATCGCGAAGAAGCAAAACGGATCGGTTTAGCTGCGGCTATTTTTATGCTGGATTGGACTTGGGAAAAACAGGTTAAGCGTTTTTTGGATGTGATGGCAGATATGTAGATAACACTAAAATCCTGACTACAAACTTTCGGAAAATTCTTCGTAGTAAAGACTTTACTCATTATAAAAAAGATTAATTTCCGATTGATTCCAATAGTTTGTTAGCACTGTTTACACTTTCAATCTCGTATAGTTCTGGATTGTAAGAAACAATTTGTGCTACCAATTTGTGATGATATTGTTGAGCAGTGGCATTCCTAGAACCATGAACGCTACGATAATTAAGAACTATTTCTCTCGTTCCCCAAAAAGGAATGCTATGTTTGTGACAATTAACCCAAAATTCCCAATCCTCATAACCTTCTTTCATCTCTGCTTTGTAACCGTTGACCAAATTCCAAACTGATTTGTGATACAATGAAGACGTGCAAATCATATTAAATTGTTTGATATTTTTTGGTGAATATAAATCATAACTGGGTATTGTGTGATTTTCATTGCCGCCAAAAAGTTGATAAGAACCAAATGCTATGCAAGGTACTTGGGATTTTAGACATATTTCTAAAAGACAATTCAAGGCATTTGGAGCTAAAATATCATCGGCATCTAAGGGCATTATGTATTGGCCGGTTGCTGCGGCTATGCCAGTATTTCTAGCCCTTGATATCCCTTGATTAGCTTTCTCTATTAGCCTAATTTGATGCTGGGGATTTGCTGCAATCGCATTTTTTGCTACTGTACTCGTACTATCTAAGCTGCCGTCATTGACAATGATAATTTCCCAATTTTTGTAAGTTTGGTTAATCACGCTAGTTACTGCTTCCACCAAAAAATGAGATTGATTGTAGCAGGGAATAATCACAGATACCAAAGGTCGATCTGCCAATTGTGGCGAGGCTGTAACTTGTTTGACACTTTCTGATTGTAAATTATGTGCCGAATTTCTAGCAGCTTGCAAGCTGTAAAAATAAATCTTGGGATGGACAATGGCTAATTGATTCAGATCGGTATTGTGATATTCATTTACTAACCTCGGATATCCCGACAAGTATTCTTGTTTAACAAAAATCAAGATATTTTGAGCGTAGCAAGGCTCTACTTTGTCATTGTTCCATATTTTTTTTCTCAAGCAGTCAATAACTGCATACCCGTTTTTCTGAAAGTAATAAACCCAATATTGTGGCCACTGTTCGTTAACGTGTTCGACGCCTCCTTGAAATGGTATCGCAGCAGAAAACAGAATCACTGGTGCTAGTTGAGTAAGAGAATTAACAAAGTTTTCGGCACAGGTAGCCGGCAAATGTTCGGCAACTTCCAGAGAAATTGCTAAGTCAAATTTTCTGTTTATTTGCAGCGGTTGCTTTAAATCGGCGGATTGGAACTGATTTAAAGGAATTTGTAAAATAGTGCGATCGACATAATCGCCATCTATTCCCAAACAATCAGCAATTCCCAACTTGTGGAACGCAGCTAACCAACTTCCCGTACCGCAGCCCACATCTACCACACTTTTAGGTAAAATGGGTTGCAGCAAGTCTAACAGCAGGGGAATAATTTCTCTAGCAGAAGTGCGAGTTCCTTCTCCGATTAATTGGTAAAAATCTCTTGTATAAGATGGCTGTTGATTTTGATGTGTTTGGCTGCCTGTTTGAGAATTAATTGCCTCTAAACTGCTAATCTTGTAACCGTGCAAATGTGCTGGCAACTGCCAGGAAATATTGGGATCTGGTTGATGTTTTACTGGCTCGACATTGCCCCGCCAAGCAGCAGCCATAATTTGCATTGTTTGATAAATTACAGTATTCCATCCCCTTTGCTTCAAGTAATCTAAACCTTGAGCAACATCAGGAGCATTTAAATCGTGAAATAAAATTATTGCATCTTCCTCCGCCAATTTTTCACAAACAATTGCGTCATTTAACGGCCCAGGTTCTCCGTGTTCTCCGTCAATAAAAATTAACGACCATTTGCGGTTGAATTGAGCGGAAAATTCTTCGACTCTTTGGGGGCTGTAACCTGGTATTAGCTCGACTGATGTTTGAACGCCCGACGCCTTTAGAGCTCCTTGAATTGAATCAATGACGCTTTGCCTGATGTCGTCTCTTTCTAGCAGCGGATCGACGACATCTAATTCAACTCCGGCGAGTGCTAAATGACAAGCAGACCAACCCAGCCAACAGCCTATTTCTAAGGCTTTTTTACCTTTGAATTGCAGAGCTGTATTGTAAAGGATGTGGGCTTCGTCGCGATTCAAAAACCCGATGAATGGATAGCGCTTGTCTGCATACCAATTATGCGGAATTTCCCGGCGCAAGTAAGGCCAGTTACTCGCATTTGGATCGGCAATAATCATCTTGGGGAAATAGGAGTCAGGTATAATTATTTGGAACCCTGGCGAAACGTAATCCCCTGGTTGTAATAAATTATTTTTGCTAAGTTCAGGTTGTTGGTAAGTCATTTTTGGTTCTTGAAATATTGGTATTGCTGGCTGTTTTTTAGGTTGATAACGGACGCTAATTTCCAGGATATCGCCGTCAGTTGCCATCAATTGTACTTGGTCAAACTGCTGGCGGCCAGCTAAATGCAAAATGCCGATCGCCTCCTGCGGCAAGTACGGCTCCACAAAACAGCCTCGCTGCTTGTCCCAAACCGGAAAACCGTTGAATATCCAATTGCACCAAGCTGGCAGCATTTCAGTCATATTGAACAATTCCCCACTGTAAACAGCGAGGTTGAGGGCAAATTGATCTGTCATGACACAGCCGGATCTCTGCAATCCTTGATGGAGTTTTTCAGCCCAGATTTCCCAGTGCAAAGCATCTTTTCGGAGGGCAAAAACTCCGGCATTTAATATAGGATAACTGTAGAATTTTTTAGCGGTTTCTTCACCAAAGTTAGCTTCATATTGTTGATAAACCCACTGCCAAAACTCAGGCAGTGGCCCGTACTGCTGCAAGCTTGCCCTGTGAACTTCGGGAACAATTGCCAGTCCCCGGCGCGATGCTCCTTCAACCAACAAATTAATTGCTCTCCAGTCTTGAACCCAAGCATCCGCATCAATCCAAAGGTATATATCAAAATTGGGAAAGTATTTTCGCAAACAAGGTCTAACTAATAGTCCTTTTAAATGTTCGGGAGATTCATTTATGCCCGGAAAGTCAAAGTCCCAATCTGGTTTTTGAATGATATTAACTTGTCTTTCCAGCCACTGCAACTGTTCGCGAGTACAGCCGAGATCGAAAAAGCCGATCGCCACATTTTCACCCTCTGGTTTTTCCCGCACCGATAAAATAGTACCTTGCACCAATTCAAAGTAATTTGCATCGGCGGCCGTGATGATGATAATCTGCATAAATAGCTTTTCTAATACAATAAACTGCGGAGTATACCGTAGGGTGCGCCTCGGCGCGTCTTACTATAGTGTAGGGTGCGCGTTGGCGCGTCTTACTATAGGCTAGCAATATTCATACAACTATACTATCGAGGAGGAATTGTGAAAAACCAAAAAGGGAAAGTTTATCTAGTCGGTGCGGGGCCCGGAGATTGTAACTTGATGACAGTGCGATCGCACAAACTGCTATCCCAAGCCGAAGTCTTAATCTACGACGCTCTAATCGACATCCCGCAACTCGAATTAATCCCAGCAACTTGTCGAAAAATCGAAGTCGGGAAACGTGGCGGCAAACCGTCCACCCAGCAGCAAGAAATCAACCGTTTGCTGGTAGAACATTGCCAAATTGGAAAACAAGTAATCCGCTTAAAAAGTGGCGATCCGTTTATTTTTGGTCGCTCCAGTTCGGAAATTCAAGCATTAATCACAGCGGGCTGTGAGTTTGAAGTAATACCCGGAATTTCCTCCGCCCTAGCCGCACCTTTACTAGCAGGAATTCCCCTCACAGATCCGGTAATGAGCCGCTGTTTTGCAGTGATGAGCGCCCACGAACCTGATGCTCTGGAATGGGAAGCATTAGTGCAGATAGAAACTTTGGTAATATTGATGGGAGGGCGCAATTTAAGCGAGATAATTTGGCAATTGCAAAAGCACGGACGATCGCCAGAAACTCCGATCGCCATTATCCGAGATTGTGGCCGCCCCGAACAGCAAATTTGGCTCGGCACTCTCTCCAACATTGTACAGCAAACAGCAGGTCAATCTCTATCGCCTTGCGTGATCGTAATTGGGGAAGTAGTCAGATTGCGCGAATATTTAATCCAGCCAGAAAGCACAAATATGATCGATACACCAGTCATCACTAATAACAGCAAATTGCCACTAGCAGGAAAAACCATTTTAGTCACGCGCTCCGTTTCTCAGTCGGCTGAATTTAGCGATCGACTCCAGCAACAAGGAGCCCGCGTTATCGAAATGCCCGCCTTGGTAATTGGGCCGCCGTCCACTTGGGAACCATTAGACAGTGCGATCGCACAATTGTCAAGCTTTCACTGGTTAATTCTCACTTCCCACAACGCTGTAGACTGCTTTTTCCAACGATTACAAGCAAAAGGGAAAGACGCCCGCAGCTTGTTTGGTATTAAAATTGCCGTTGTCGGCAAAAAAACAGCAGAAAGTTTGCGATCGCACTCTTTACAACCAGACTTTATTCCCCCCAACTTTGTCGCCGATTCCCTAGTCGAGAACTTCCCCTGGCAGGGCGGGCACGGGGGCACCGCCCCTACAAACTGCAAAATCCTATTTCCCAGAGTAGAAAGCGGCGGCAGAGAAGTTTTAGTTAAAGAATTCACCGCCAAAGGAGCGCAAGTAATAGAAGTGCCAGCTTACCAATCTTGCTGTCCAGAAAATATTGATCCGATCGCCCTATCCGCACTCCAAAATCAAGCCGTAAATATCATAACATTTGCCAGTTCCAAAACCGTACATAACTTTTGCAATCTCATACAAGAAAGCCCAAAATTGTCCCTCTCTAAGGATTGGTTGGAAAACGTTTGCATTGCATCCATCGGCCCGGAAACTTCCAAAAGCTGCCAAAATTTATTGGGTAAGTTAGATGTGGAAGCTAAGGAATATACCTTGGATGGGCTGACTGAGGCGATCGTCCAATGGACACAAGCGAGGTTGTAAAATAGTTGTACGATCATTAGGAGGAAAGAAACATGACCGCCAAAGACCAACTTCTTCAAGAACTCGACCAAGTGCCAGAACCCTTGCTGCTGAAAGTGCTTGAATTTGTCCGTTCCTTAAAGACTGAAGAAGAACAACAAAAACTAGAAGCCAAAGCGTGGCAGGCATATCTAGATTCAGAACGCGAAAGAAAGGAGGTTTATCGTCGCCTTGCCAACTCCTAATTTTGTCAGCAAAAGTATGGTTGTCAATATCCACGCCAGACAGATAGAAAGATTTGGTGGCACTCCCGGCCTCAGAGATGAAGGCTTGTTAGAGTCGGCTTTGGCTCAACCGCAAGCAACTTTTGGCGGTCAATTGTTGCATCCGACAATTGCCGAACAAGCTGCTGCTTATCTCTATCACATAGCGATGAATCATCCCTTTATTGACGGCAATAAACGAACAGCTTTTGCTGCAGTGACAGATACCTTTTTGCGTTTAAATGCTTGCACTCTCAATTAGATGGACGATCGAGCATATGATTTAGTCATGCGAGTCGCACGGGGAACCATGACTAAGGAAGAACTAACCACCGAGTTTGAGTCATGTATTATTGAGTTTTAATAAGTAAGTTGGGCAGCCTTAATGGAGATTAAGTAAGGTGTGGCGTACTCACCCTACATGGAAATAGCGAATCGCGGAACAAAAAAGCGAGTAAAATTATCACTAAAGAACAAAGCCGAGATCCTTTGCGTCAAATCAGTAATAAAACTAAACAGAAAATAGCACCAACCGCCGATCGCCCTTTCTCCCGCAAATCCCGCTACCCAACTACTAATTAGCAATAGCCATGAATATAAATTTTTCTCGTTACGACACCTTAACCACCCTGCTAGCAGGAACTACGGCAGCCTTAACCATAGTCATCAGCCAA
>NZ_JAUBTF010000070.1:0-6425 GCF_036702355.1 Microcoleus sp. D3_18_C4 | reverse complement strand
ACGAGTTCCGGCGAAGTCGCCCCGATTAAAACCGGATTTAATGCAGCAGTTCCCATCAATACATTTATCGCGAAGCTAGTGGCGGCGGGAATCAACAAATCCGAGTTGAAAGTAGACAATACTCCCGCAACGATCGGCCCGGTATCCACCACCAATCCGCAAGACGCCCAAGCCTATTATTTTCGAGGACTTTCGCTGTTAGATCAAGGAGATGCTTGGGAGGCGATCGCCGATTTCAACAGAGCACTCGCTTTCAAGCCCAAATATACCCCTGAATTGTATTTTAATATCGGCAATGCCCGCACTTTCATTGCCAGCCTCGAAACAACCCGCGGGCCCAGGCCTATTAGCGCTATTAGCGCTATTAGCGCTATTGAAGCATACACGCGGGCGATCGAAGCCAATCCCGGTTTTGCCGACGCTTACTACAACCGAGCTTTAGCTTACCTGGACAACAAAGACCAACCCCAAGCAATTGCCGACTTTCAAAAAGCAGCAGAACTTTACAAGCAAGGCGGCAGAACCAGCGCCTATCAAGACGCGCTCACCCGAATCAAACAATTGCAGTAAAATGAGAAGTTAATAATTAAGAATTAAAAATGAGTAATCCCATTTTTAATTCTTAATGTAGTTCATAAAAACAGCAGGTAAATAACCATGACTGCTATCACCTTAAACCTCAACTCCCTGATTAAACTAACTTCAGAACAGTTTTATCAACTGTGCGAAGAAAACCCAGACGTGAAACTCGAACGCAACGCCAACGGAGAATTAATCGCCATGCCGCCAACCGGAGGAGAAACAGGGAAACGCAATGTCAAATTGACTACCCAATTGGATGTGTGGAACGAACAAACCGAACTCGGAGAAGTGTTTGGTTCCTCCACAGGATTTACCCTTCCCAACAAAGCCGATCGATCTCCCGATGCTTCTTGGGTATAAAAATCTCGCTGGTCAGCTTTGACGCCAGAACCAAGAGAAAAATTCATCCCCCTTTGTCCCGATTTTGTCATTGAATTAGTCTCGCCCAGCGACAGTTTGAAAAAAAGTCAGGAAAAAATGCAAGAATATATGGAAAATGGCTGCCCTTTGGGTTGGCTGATTAACCGCAACAAACGCGAAGTTGAAATTTATCGCCCCGGTCAAGATGTGGAAGTTTTACAATCTCCTCTCACTCTTTCTGGGGAAAATGTTTTGCCGGGATTTATTCTAAATTTGCAAAAAATTTGGAATTAGCAGAATTAACTTTTGACTTATTATATCGTATCATCTTCAATAAAATAACCGTTACCATTTCGTAGTGAGGAATGCCAGTCAGAGCGAGTTGGATCGGGAGGGTTTTGAGGCTGCGGGGCAGGAGGGAAGAGGGAAGAGGCAGGAGGCAGGAGGGAAGAGGGAAGAGGAAGAACGAAGAAGCCAGAAAAAGTGTTTTTACAAATATGAGATGCTCCCTATAGCTTCTTTGTCCTTAAAATCGATAACTAAACTGGATTCGGGAGCAGAGGTCGAATTAACTCCAGAATTTGGTCATAGTTAAAGTTATTGACACAATCAATTAGCGAACTGGAAAGGGTTGATTGAGATGCGGGAATTTGTTTGATTAGCTCGTTCATGACTTCAGGATCAACATAGTAGGCAGCTTGATACATTTCTTCTAACCACTGAGAGGACATCACGGCTAGATCTTCTGGAGATAAAGAATCAACAAATAGTTTTTGGGAATCTTTTCCTACAACTGTGTAGATGTACTCTACTCCCAAGTATTGAGCGAGTTTGTCAAAGACGAGGCATTCCTGAAATGGCTTGCTCATAAAGTCGTCACAACCAGCCATAAGAACTTTCTCTCGATCTTCTTCAAAAGCACTGGCAGTTAAAGCAATAATGACAGTCTCTTTTCCATGAGGGTGTTCTCTAATGCGTTTGGTAGCTGTGTAGCCATCCATGATCGGCATTCGTAGATCCATCCAAATCAGGTGTGGGGACCAACTTTCCCACAGGGATAGTGCTTCAACTCCCTGTGTTGCTTCGCGCACCTCAAAACCCACTGAGATAAGGAGTTTGACCAATAAGCGGCGATTTTCCTCTACATCTTCAACCACAAGGATGCGGTAAGTTGGTTGTCCTGAAGCTATACCAATCACTCTTTGTGTAAGCAATTCTGAAGCAAGGCAGACTCCTTGAGGTAGCTTTACCGCAAGTTCAAAGTAAAAAATGCTGCCCTGATTCAATGTGCTTTGAACCCGAATCTGACTACCCATGAGTTGGGCAAATCTTTGGCTGATAGCTAGACCTAGACCAGTACCTTGATTCAATTTATTCCCCGCTTCAGCTTGCACGAACGCCTTAAATAAGCTCTCAACTTCTGCTGGAGCAATTCCCACTCCAGTATCCTCAATTTCAAAACATAGGCGACAGGACGTTTGGTCGATATGTTCTGATATTACTCGTAAGGTGACGCTTCCTTGATTAGTAAACTTAATTGCATTCCCGAGCAGATTGACTAAAACTTGATACAGTTTTTTCTCATCGGTATGCACAAATTGGGGAAGATTTGTATCTCGCTCGACAATGAGTTTCAATCCTTTTGATTGGGCTTTAATTTGCAACATTTCTTCAAGAGAAATCAGCAAAAACTTGAGGTCAACGTCAGAAAGAGAGAGTGTCATCTGTCCGCTCTCAATTTTAGATAAATCTAAAATGTCGTTAATCAATTCCAATAAATGTGTGCCACTACGATTGACGATCGCCAAATCTTGTTGGAGTTCGGGAGTCAGAACAGGATCGTAACTCATCAATTGCGTAAATCCCAAAATAGCATTGAGAGGAGTACGGAGTTCGTGGCTCATATTGGACAGGAACATACTTTTGGCTCGGTTTGCTGTCTCTGCGGCTTCTTTAGCTTGCTCAAGTTCTAACTCGGCTTGTTTGCGATCGTTAATGTCAATTAAATATCCCAACATTTCCACTGGTCTACCTGCAGGATCTCGAATTAGTCTGAGTTGACAGAGTATCCAGCGATAAACCCCATCTGAGCGACGAAGACGGTATTCATGGAAATAAAAATCATTGACGAATAGATTTTCTAAGCCATTAACCACTCGTTCTAAATCATCTGGGTGTAAGTTATGCACCCAAAAGTCAGAATCTTCTAAAAAATCAATCCTTTCATAGCCCAATACATCTTTGATATTTTCGCTCATGAACGTTGCGGCATAATTGCCACCCGGTTTACAGCCAAAAATAACGACGGGGCTGTAGTTCAGGAGAAAGTTAAGGCGATTTGTGGTAGCTTGCAAAGCTTGCTCAGCTTGTTTCAGATCTGTCACATCCTCCTGAACGGCAACATATACAGTTCCATATTCAGGATGCTCAAACCTAGATGTATGAACTCTGCACCAAAAAAGTCTTTCATCTTTTTTCTTATTGTAGACTTCATATTGTGCTTCTCCTTTTTGCTCAAGTTGAGTGACAATATCTAGAACGCTTGCGTCTGGTGTTACCTCTTTATCGACATAATTCAAGACACTAACGGGTTGACCTGCGAGTTCGCCATCTGTGTAGCCAAACATAGCGTCAAATTTAGGATTGGTGTAGACGATCGTGAGGTCTGAGGCTTTAATTAAACACACTCCACCTGCCATGTTATGGATAATAAGACTCTGAAGCTCTAGCGCCTTTTGAGCTTCTTTCTTAGCGGTAATTTCTTGGATCTGAGCAATAAAATGCAGTGGATTTCCCTGTTCATCTTGTACGAGCGATCCATTAAGAAGAATCCAAATTATATGTCCTTGTTTATGGAAATAGCGTTTTTCCATTTGGTAAGTTGAAATTGTTCCTGCTAATAGTTGATGTGCATAACTAAGATCCAGGTCTAAATCGTCGGGATGGGTAATGTCTTGGAAAGTTAACGCTAACAACTCTTCTGATGAGTAGCCAAGAATCTGACATAAGGCAGGATTTACTTTAATCCAGTGCCCATCAAGTGAAACGATCGCCTTTCCAATGGACGCATTTTCAAACGCATTGCGAAACTGCTCTTCACTGTTTCGTAAAGCCACCTCAATTTGTTTGCGTTCGTTTTCAGCCCGCTTGCGCTCATTGATCTCCTTCTCTAAGGCTTGAATCGCCACAATAAGTTGAGCTGGACTAGGTAAAGCTAAGGCTGATGGAATTAAAAACACTAGCTCAGATGCAGTATATATAGAAATCAGAGCAGTAATAGCTTTAAGTCCTCCATAAATCCAATAAGTAGGAAACCAAAGCGTCCAAATTTCCATGATATGAGTTGTACCACAGGCAATTATGAAGGCGCTAAACAGAAATAATACTTTCGGAAAAGGAGTATCTGGGCGCTGTCGCACAAAGTAGATTAGCATGATGGGGATGGAGTAGTAAGCTAAAGCGATTAAACCATCGGATAAAATATGTAATCCTACTAAGTTTGTTTGCCAGAGATAGCAGTGACCATGAGGAATGAATCCTCCACTCTCAAAAAATTGTGTAATCATACTTAACCTGCATTATTCATGAGTGCTGAAGTGCTTAGCGATTGAGTTCTGCCATGGCCCGCTTCATCGTCGAAGTCTTACCGGGAAAATCACTTTTGAGTAGGGAGATGTCAAATTGCCAACCTAGCAGCACGAGAAATCCGATCGCAATGACGAGTATACTTGCCCTTTCAGAAATGTGCTTGTTCATACAGCAGATTGCGTTGAAAAAATGTTCTCCTAATGTTAGCCGAAACGAAGAAGGGCAACTACGGAGGGATTATCCCTACCTCAACAAGTCAGATTTTGTAGGGGCTGTGGCAGCGTGCCATTCCTCGAACTCTGCGATCGCAGGACTTCTTTCTGCGTAAAGTGAGTTTATAACCTCACAATTCAACTATACTCTTATTCATAGGCTTATAGTCCTAGGGTAAGAAACTATGGAAAGCAGTAGCATTCTCGATCTAACTAACGATAGAGTTAGCGATCCAGCTACCAACTACCGAGGCAATATTTTAATTGTTGACGATCTGCCTGATAACCTGCGTCTTCTGGACCGTACTTTGAGCGCACATGGTTATAAAGTTCGCTGTGCCACAACAGGCGCAATGGCGCTCCGAGCCGCCCAATCGCCATGGACGGAACTAATTTTACTCGACATTAAATTGCCCGATTTGGATGGCTATGAAGTTTGTAAACAATTAAAATCTGACGAGCAAACCGCAAGCATTCCGATAATTTTTTTGAGTGTTCTCAATGAAACTTTCAATAAGGTTCAGGGGCTTGCTGTTGGTGCCGTAGATTATATTGCTAAGCCGTTTCACGCCGAAGAAGTATTAGCTCGTGTCGAAACTCACCTAACCATCCGACGGTTGCAAAAAAGCCTCCAAGAGCAGAATTTACGTCTCTTGAGAGAAATGGAAGAACGTCAACGTCTCGAAGCGTCCCTCTTTGCCGAAAAAGAACTCGCTCAAGTGACCCTCCAATCGATTGGTGATGCAGTTATTACTACCAATGCTCAAGGTAATGTGCGATTTTTCAATCCTATCGCTGAGCAACTGACAGGCTGGAAGGCTCATGAGGCTAAGGGACTCCCCCTGTCTACAGTCTTTGAAATTGTCAATGAAGTAACGCGAAAGCCAGTAGAGAATCCGATCGGCAAGGCTCTGTTGGAGAAGCGAATTGTGGGCTTAGCTAGCCATACTATACTGATTGCGCGCGATGGGACTGAGTATGCCATTGAGAACTCAGCAGCACCGATTCGAGACTGCCAAGGTCAAATTATCGGGGCAGTCATCGTCTTTCATGATGTTACCGAATCGCGCAATCTTGCTCGTCAACTCTCTTGGGAAGCCAGTCACGATGCTCTGACGGGTTTAATCAACCGTCGAGGATTTGAGCAGCGACTAATGGAGGCGATCGCCTCTGTTCAAGATAGCAATCAGCAGCACGCTCTCTGTTATTTAGATTTAGATAAGTTCAAAGTCGTTAACGATACCGCTGGTCATATTGCTGGCGATGAGCTACTGCGCCAAATCACTACACTTTTACAAAAGGGAGTCCGCGCTAATGACACACTGGCTCGCTTGGGAGGTGATGAATTTGGTCTTTTGCTTACTAAATGTCCCCTCTCTAAAGCCGCTCTAATTGCGGAAAACCTCAAAGACCTAGTGCATCAGTTTCGGTTTATTTGGGATAGCAAAACCTTTATCATCGGGGTCAGTATTGGAGTTGTTGCCATTAACCAAGACAGCCCTGATTTGATGGAGGTTATGGGGGCGGCTGATGCAGCTTGTTATGCTGCCAAAGGCAAAGGTCGCAACTGTGTTCATGTTTATCGTCGAGACGATGACGAACTAATATAATTAGGGTTTGCTGAATAATTGATCGCAGACCACTAGCAGGAGCGATCGATATATTCAAGGTGAGTTAAATATA
>NZ_JAUBTF010000069.1:0-32921 GCF_036702355.1 Microcoleus sp. D3_18_C4 | reverse complement strand
ACTGTTGGTACTGTAGCATCAGCGGTGCGAACCAGTTGTGTGGCTGCGGTATTGTTGTTACCAGCGGTATCGGTTGCTCTTGCTGCTGGGATATCAACTGTGACAGGACCATCAGCATTCGGTGTAACGGTGAAATTATAAGTTGTACCAGTACCTGTAAATCCACTAACAGTGCCGTTAGCAACAGTCACGTCAGTGTCGATAAATCCTGTGACGCTTTCGCTGAATGTTGCTGTTACTAAAAATGGTGCGTTTGTGGTTGTTGGGGATGCGGATGTTAAGGTAACTGTTGGTACTGTAGCATCAGCGGTGCGAACCAGTTGTGTGGCTGCGGTATTGTTGTTACCAGCGGTATCGGTTGCTCTTGCTGCTGAGATATCAACTGTGACAGGACCATCAGCATTCGGTGTAACGGTGAAATTATAAGTTGTACCAGTACCTGTAAATCCACTAACAGTGCCGTTAGCAACAGTCACGTCAGTGTCGATAAATCCTGTGACGCTTTCGCTGAATGTTGCTGTTACTAAAAATGGTGCGTTTGTGGTTGTTGGGGATGCGGATGTTAAGGTAACTGTGGGGGCAAGAGTGTCTACAACCAAGGCTTTGCTATTAGCTAAAGATTGTCCGGCAGGAATAGTTAATGTTGCATTATTTCCAGCAGCATCTTTTAAGGTGGCACTTCCCCCTAAAGTTATGCTAATTGAGTTAAGGTCGGTGCTATTTTGTCCTGCTGCTGGAGTGTATGTACCCACAGCAGATGTGCCTGTGAAAGGTGCAATAGTTACAGTCCCACCTGTGTCTAAGGCGACTGTCATGCTACCGCCGGCTAAGGTAAGTGCTTCGCTGAAGTTGACGGTGACATTGATGTTGCCAGTTGTGTTGTAACTGCCATCGGCGGTGGTAGAGGTGATGCTGGTGACTGTGGGTGCAAGAGTGTCAATTACTATTGCTTTATTTGCACCTAAAGAGTTAGCAGCAGCGGGAGTGGGTAAGGTTAAAATCGCATCACCAGTGGCAGCATTCTTAATAGTTCCGCCGCTTAAAGATAAGGCAGTTGTGGAAAGATAGTCTAAGTCGGCACTGCTATCGCCTGCTGCTACAACGTAGCGGAATGTTAATGTGTTGCTACCTGTTCCTGAGAGATAACTAGCGACGGGAGTTGCGCCTGCTAAACTTAGTTGCGGTGTACCTGTGACGTTGACGATTTGTGAGAATTGAACGGTGATGTCGATGTTTGTACCGATGCCATAACTGCCGTTTGCTGTGGTAGAGGTGACGCTGGTAATGGTGGGGACGGGGTTAATAGTGATGTTGGCGGTTTCGATAGCGCTGCTGAAAACGCTGGAGGTGGTGTTATTGGTTCTGTCTGTGGTGTAGTTGGCGGTAGTGCCATTGGTTCCAACTATTCGATCCCAGGCGGCGAAGGTAATGGCGTTGGCGACAGTGCCGTTGTAACCTGTGTTGGGAACAAATCGGAGTTTTGTATTAGCATCACTGGCTAAGAGTAAGGCGTTGGTGGCAGAAACGGCTGGGGCGTTATTCCAGTTTGTGCCATTGGTGGTGTATTGCCAAGTGCCGTTAGCGGTGTTTAAGGCAGTGATGGCGATGCCTTGAGAGGCGCTGGCGTTGGGATCGGTGATTTTTGTGCCGCCGAGGTTGGTGATGATGGTGGAGATGAGTGTGCCTGTACTGGCGCTGTCATTTTGGTTTTGTGCGTTGAGGGTGGGTGTGCCGCTGCTGTCGAGGGTGGGGGAGTTGTTGACTAAGACGCTGACTGTGGTGGGGGTGGAAACTACGCCGTCGGTGGCGGTGTAGGTGAAGGTGTCTACACCGTTGAAGTTGGCGGTGGGGGTGTAGAGGATGCTGCTTTTGTTGTTAACAGCGATCGCCCTGACCTCGCCATTCATCCCGGTACCAGGGTTGAAGGTGGTATCCAGGGTGCCGTCGGTATTCATCCGGGCAATATAGTTGCGGGTTGTGCCGTTGACTGTGGTGAATTGGCCGCCGACTACGGGTTTGCCACTGCTGTCTAGGGCGATCGCCTGGACAGTGCTATTCATGCCGCCAGTGGGGTTGAAAGCAGTATCCAGGCTGCCGTTGGCGTTCATTCTGGCGATTCGGGTGCGAGCTGTGCCGTTGACTGTGGTGAACTCGCCGCCTACGTAGGGCTTGCCACTGCTGTCAACCGCGATCGCGCTGACAAAATTATTCATGCCGCCAGTGGGGTTGAAAGCAGTATCCAGGCTGCCGTCGGCGTTCATTCTGGCGATATAGTTGCGAGCTGTGCCGTTGACATTGTTGAAATAGCCCCCTGCGTAAAGTTTGCCACTGCTGTCGAGGGCGATCGCCCAGACAACGTTACTCATGCCGCCAGTGGGGTTGAAAGCAGTATCCAGGCTGCCGTCGGCGTTCATTCTGGCGATATAGTTGCGAGCTGTGCCGTTGACTGTGGTGAAATAGCCGCCTACGTAGGGCTTACCACTGCTGTCAACCGCGATCGCTTGAACCTGGTTATTCATGCCGCCACTGGGGGTGAAAGCAGTATCCAGACTGCCGTCGGCGTTCATTCTGGCGATTCGGTTGCGAGCTGTGCCGTTGACGGTGGTGAAATTGCCGCCTACGTAGGGCTTGCCACTGCTGTCTATGGCGATTGCCTCGACAGCGCTATTCATGCCGCCAGTGGGGTTGAAAGCAGTATCCAGGCTGCCGTCGGCGTTCATTCTGGCGATTTGGTTGCGAAAAGTGCCGTTGACATTGGTGAAAAAGCCCCCTGCGTAAAGTTTGCCACTGCTGTCTATGGCGATCGCCTCGACACTGTTATCCATCCCGCTACTGGGGTTGAAAGCAGTATCCACACTCCCATCGCTATTCAACCGAGCGATATTGTTGCGAACTGTGCCGTTGACTGTGGTGAAAGCGCCGCCTGCGTAAATCCAATCGTTGATGGTGGCAGTGCCATTAGTAGGCGCAGTGGTGATGCTTTGCACTGAGACGCGACTGCTGCCCGTGTCGTTAGCAAGCACGTCGATACTGGTAGCGGCCGAGTTAACTGTAACGCCTTTGTTATCTGGGTTAGCAACGGCTGGTAGGATGTATTTGTAAGTTTTGAGACTTTCAGAATTAAAGGGTATTGATGTTTCTATGGAGCCTGTTTCTACTTCTAAGTTCCAGTCGCCTCCTAATTCTGCATTGCCTGTAGTATTATTCGATGCTGCTACATCAGCTAAAGTTAATTCGCTCAGTTCTTTAACAAATTTGATTCCTGTTTCTCCTGCTGCTACATCGCAGCCGTAGAGGTGGATTTCGCCATTTTCTGTTAAGGCATTTCCCCACTGTTTTATCTGAGTGCTGAAAGTTTTTATCTCTTTGTCATTGAGCGTGTCTGCGCCAAGTTTTAAACTACCTGGGCTGCCGTGTGAAAGGATGTGTACGGCTTCAATATCTTTTTGAGCTGCTAAGGCGTTTGTAATTTGGTCTATCCCGCTTAAATTGTCATTTAAAATGAAAATTTGAGCAGCATCGGCGTTTTGAATCAGGCTTTGATAATCTTGTACAGAAGAGTCAACGAAAATAATTTGCTTGTTGGCGGTTGGTACGTTCATAACTGCTGAAGTCCTTTATATATATCGTTTACACGTAAATCTGGCTCTTGTTGCAACCCCCGCGTCGAAGCTTAAGTTCTCGTTATGAGGACTGAAGAATTTATTAGTTTTACTACTCCAATCAATCGGTCGGTAAAATTTTTAGCTTGTTGCGCTGGATTATTAAATAACCTCGAAACATCAAAGGCGTTGCGCCGAATCAGTAGCTCAATGCTGTCCATAATCCCAGCAATGTTTCTGACACAGCAGATAACTTTGGCTTCCGGAAATAGTTCCAGAATTAATGGCAATTTCCTGCATCACAGGGGATTGGTGTCGAATATCACTTCTTTTTCAGCTTGCGGGTGGTAATAAGCTGAAAAGATGCTCATAATCAGTGCCAGTTTTTGTTCAGAGGAAATGAACACGGAAAACTCATTATCTTCGGTCATGGCTGACAACATTCGCTCCACTAAACCCCCAACGGGGGAGGTCATGGCGGCGTGAAAGCGAGGATTTTGTCGGAGTAATGCTGCCAGTAAAGTAGAGCCCGATCGGGGTAGTCCTGATATGAAGTGGGCTTTCACTTGCCTAGCGTGGGAATGGGTGTTTAGAACTTAAATACAACTTAAATGTATCATACTAAAGACATATCTTTTATAGCAGATTTTTTATTTAACAGTTCGCAACACAATATCCAGGTTTACGATATCTTTACAATCTAGACATCGTGGGTTGACTTTTTCTATCTCTATAATTGCTTCCGGACTCTGCCTTTATAAGTCGGAAAAGTCAGATATTTGCCATGATTACAGAATTACTTTGGAACTTTGACCGCAGATGGTGGGGGATATACGCAGAGGGACGCAGATTAGGATACAGTTTGTTTAGTTACCTCAACATAAATATGTTCTAATCGCACCGGATATCGAGCGATTGAATCAATAGAAATTCCATCGAACAGCAAAATAATTTCTTTTAATTCTAAACGTTCCGGCAGCCAAAAAGCTAAATCGCTACCGTAGCGGCGGGGAATGAAACTGTATTGTTTAGCACGGGCGATGACTTCAGCTTCTTCGTCGGTTTTTACCACGATAATTTCTTGAGCAGGAATTAGTTTTTGCAACTCCTCTAAACTGCCCTCAGCCACAATACTGCCATTTTTCAGAATCCCGATTTTCTGACAAAGACGCTCAGCTTCATCCAACAAGTGAGTTGTCAGCAAAATTGTAATTCCTTCCGATTGCAATCGCTGAATTAACTCCCAAATTTCATAGCGAGCCTCAATATCTAAACCCGTTGTCGGTTCATCTAAAATTACTAATTTAGGTTGGTGCACCAATGCTACCGCAATATTCAAACGGCGCTGCATTCCTCCGCTCAAAGTTTCCACGGGGCTTGTAGCTCTATCTGTCAAATTTACTGCTTTCAAACAGTGTCTTACTTGATAGCGGCGCTGCTTGCGCTCTAAGCCGTAAATTTGAGCAAAAAAATGGAGGTTTTCTTCGCAGCTAAGGCTTTTGTAAAGCAAATTTTCTTGAGGCGCTACCCCTATTAACAATTTTGTAGAGTCAGAAACAGGTTCGCCATTAATAGAAACTTGGCCGCTGTCGGCATTTAGCAAATTGCATAAAATATTGATAGTTGTAGTTTTGCCCGCCCCGTTTGGCCCCAGCAAACCGTAAATTTCTCCAGCTTGAATGTGCAGTGTTAAATCTTTAAGCACTGAACGCTCGCCATAGGACTTATTTAGCTTTTCTATTTGCAGCACTGCTTTAATTCTCCGTATTATTTTATATATTTAGGGTTGTTTCTGAACGATTAAACCGCAGAGAGCGCAGAGGGCGCAGAGTCTCCAGAAGATAGAGATGAATAATTACGACATAATGAGATAGTTTTAAAGTCTTCTTTCAACTCTCAGCATCCTGCGGTAAGAAAGCCATCCACCTGCAATCATGGCAATAGAAAATATGAATAAATACCAAAAGTGTTCGGCAATATCAGCCCAATCTTTGCCGTCAGCCCACACGCCCATCAGCGCTTCGTTCATGTGATAAATTGGATTGTACTGGGCGAGTTCCAGCAGACTTTTGGGAAACAGCGAAGTTGGCAAAAATGCGCCTCCTAAAATCAACAAAGGAACGCCGAAAGCCGCTACTAGCGAGTTGACATCTTCAGTGCGCCTCGCAAACTGGGTGCCAAGAATAAAGCCTACACCTACATAAGATACAATACTGAGCAGAATAATCGCACATCCTAACAGGATAGAGCCTTGAAATTGCGCTCCTAAACAAGAGGCGATCACATATACTAAAATTACCTGACCGATGCCGATGCAACTGTGAGCCAGAAAAATTCCTAAAAAATAGGAAGTGCCACTCAGGGGGGAAATAAACAAGCGTTTGAGGGTATGCTGTTCTCGCTCTGCTACTACTGTTGCTACGCTACCACCGAGACAGCTAAAAAATAAAGCCGCTCCTACTAAGCTTGCAGGTGCAGCAGTTTCAAAGGCTTTTGCTGTGGTGAGATTAGCGCGTTCTTTTAAAATCAAAGCGTTAATTAGCAAGATAGAAACTGGAAAAATACTCCACAAGATTAAGCTGCGTCGTCGCCTTCCCAATTCAATTAAAATTCGCTGCGCTACAGCGAGGGTTTCGTACCAGTATTTCATAAGAAATCTATTAGTATTGTTATAATTGGGAATTGGTAATTATGCCACCGCATATCATACCATAGAGATGCCAATAATTTAACTCTCAAGAAAAAACCCGCCGACGCGGGTTGGGATTTTAGGGGGATAGGTTTTAACACCAGTTAAAAAAAGAACGGAACAGTAACAACTTCTCAACCCATATCGAATCAGTTGTTCCCAATTCTTTAAGCGAAAATTGTATAACTTGTCGCAGTTTCTTGCTGCTCTCAATTAATCCTAAAGTTCTTACCTCTGTAACATCCTTGAAAAGAAGTTAAACTAATGCTGTTTTTCTGTTCCAATTTAGTCACGAGGGAAGAAGTATTGCTACTTTCAGGGGTAGCACCCCACTTGTAGATAAAGTCGCCGAGATTGTCTCCGGTTTCTTCGTAGCTGTGCTCTTCAATTGGAATTCCAGAAACTCCTGAAACAGTTTGGTTGTGGTATCCGTTAACAATGATTTTTTCGATAACTGCGCCCGGTTCTGCGGTAATGTTCCATTGCACCGGTTCGTAGGCTGAAAGTGCGAGAATTATGGGTTTGTTTCGGCGTTCTACCTTGACTTCGAGCCTCTCCGAGGGCTTCGCTAACGCACTTTTTGATAAATCTCGGTTCTTGTGATCCGCATTGGCTTCGTAAACGCCTATTAAATGAAGTTCTTTGTTTCCGCTTGAGGAACCGATATAAGCTGAAAAATCGTCGGAACCACCAAGCCCGCAGTTGGCGCCAGAACTAATTGGGGAAATAAAAGCTGTTTTTTCGGCGAGTTTCTGCTGCACCGCCGGCACTACCCACAATCCGGTTCCGATGCCTAAAGCACCTATCAAAGCGGCGGCGATACCGAAAGGAAGGGCATTTGTCAGGTGGCGAACAACTGGTTTGGCTGTTAGTTGAGATAGCGTTTGCTGCCAATTTTCACCAGTTTGTCGATCGGCATTCCCGCCATCGAGACAGGCCAATAAACCTAAACTTTCCGGCTGTTCGAGCAGACTTTGAACAGTTTTCCCTTCGCCGACGTAGAGATTTCTAGTTTCTGTGTCTAAAAGCAGCCAGTAGCGATCGCCCTCGCCGAGGTTGTACTCTTGTACCACAGGATCGACTAAATCGTGCTGCAAAAACACCAGCCAAGCCATATTATTGCCAGTGCCGACTGTTTTGCCGTCGCTGGAAATAAGTTGGTCGATGTCGGGTTCCCAGCGCCAAGCTACCCAGCGACTATCTCCTCGATAGCCCAGGGATTTTTCTAGTTGCGGATGAGCGGTTATTTGTAAGCGTTGAACTAAGTTTGACACTCTTATGTCCTCCTCAAGTGCGATCGGCTCTAGAGCAATTTTGTGGCAATTTAAAACAAATATTTTGCTCTTGACATCCTCCCGGCCGTGAACGACGGGGATTCCTAAACCTCACGATTTAGGTTTCTGTTTCTTAGCAGTCGCCTTCACAGATTTACTCTGTTGGGGTCTTACACTCGCTCCACAGACTGACACCGCAAGCCCTGCGGCCAAAATGTTTTTACTCGCGTTAATGTCACGGTCATGGTGAGTTCCGCACTCTGGACATTCCCATTCTCTAACACTTAACGGCAATTCACGGGCAATATGCCCACAATTACTGCACCGCTTAGAACTAGGAAACCATCTATCTATCTCAATATAGGTTCTCCCATACCAACGGCATTTGTAAGCTAATTGACGGGTTATTTCTCGCCAACTTACATCTGATATAGATTGGGCTAAATTGGGATTTTTGACCAGGTTTTTCACCGCTAAATTCTCAACTACAATCGTTTGGTTTTCACGAACTAATTGAGTCGTTAGCTTATGTAAATGGTCTTTTCTGCTATCGGTTATTTGAGCGTGAACCTTAGCTACCTTAATTCTTGCTTTTTCTCTATTTTTTGACCCTTTCTGTTTGCGATCAAGAGTTTTTTGGACTTTACGCAATCTTCGGTAATGTTTCTTAAAGTGTTTAGGATTAGCGATTTTATCCCCGTCGCTAGTAATCATAAGACTACTAATTCCTAAGTCAATTCCTATCACTTTGTCGCTAACAGGTAAGGGTTTAATAGTTGGATCATCAAATCTAATTGAGATATGCCAACGTCCTGATGGATGTAATCTAACCGTTACCGTACTAGGTTCACAATATGAGGGTATTTGTCTTGACCATCGAATAGGTAAAGGGTCTAAACATTTAGCTAAATAAATTTGTCCGTTTTTAAAATTAAAAGCAGACTTGGTAAATTCTACACTTCCTCCTTGATGTTTTTTCTTAAAGTTAGGATACCTAGCACTACCAGCAAAGAAATTAGTAAAAGCTGTTTGTAAATGTCTCAAGCCTTGCTGTAAAGGAACACAACTAACTTCATTTAAAAAGTCTAATTCTTCTTGCTTTTTCCAAGACGTTAACATTGAGGAAGTTTGACTGTATCCTATTCTTTCTTGCCTTTCGTACCATGCTTGAGTTCTTTCGTGGAGAGCTTTATTGTAAACCAATCTTACACAGCCGACGGTACGCCACAATAGCGACTCTTGTTCTGGCGTTGGGTAAAATCGGTAACTGTGAGCTTTTTCCATACCTCACATTTTAGCATATATTTGGTGAAATGTTAAAATTAAATACTAAAGCCGTCCTCGAACGACGAGGTTTGGGACCCCAAATTTTCGATGACTGCTTCTACCTGGTTGTCCAGTTTTAAAAGAGTGCTTGGCTAATAGCGTCTACAAGTTCTTAGCTTAACTTTTATTTTGCTACTCTGCTACAAAATATGCCGATCGCACCTGACATCAATATTAAGCAGGCAAATAAATATTCCGGCTTTCTCGCGGGTGAACAATCCCTGAAAAAGAGACGGTTTTAGAGAAACCCGGTTTCTGTGATGAAAGTTCTGACACTTCGCCGATTATTGGCGGGGGCCATCAATCGCATCTCTAGTCGGTGCAAGGCCTCCGGGGCTAAAGGAACTCGGCGGCACTCTCGGAAGATTGAGATTGGGATTGGGAACTAAATCGCTGTTGCTATCACCAGCATTTCCACCCGTGGGAGACGCACTATTATTGGGATTGGTACTCGGTGAACTTCCCGGATTGAGATTATTGGGATTGGTATTCGGCGAAGTTCCCAGATTGGGATTATTGGGAGTGGTATAGGGCGAACTTCCCGGATTGAGATTATTGGGATTGGTACTCGGTGAAGTTCCCGGATTGGCATTGGGAGTACCTGCGGGCGAAGTTCCCGGATTGGCATTGGGAGTACCTGCGGGCGAAGTTCCCGGATTGGCATTGTTGGGATTGTTGGGATTTGCCGTGCCTGTAGGAGTAGTTATCGGCGTGCCGACAGCATCTCTGGTGAGGGCGTTGGGGTTCGGGGGAGGAGGCGGAGCAGCCCCATTGGGGTTATTTGCAGGAGCATTGGCGGGGTTGCCCGCAACCGGAGCAGGGTTTTGGGGAGCAGCATTGCTGCCACACAAGCTGACTAAATCAAAAGTTGTGCCGCCTCGGGTTTCGATGAAGCAAACCGGCACATTTACATCGGGGTTTGAGGCTCTGGGAAAATCGGCTGTTCCCGGCATGGGACGGCTAAAGGCAGCTTCAGCCATCAGTGGGGTCAAGGCCGCCGATAGAGCGGCGATTGTTCGCAATAATCTCATCAGCGTTTCCTCAAATGTATAATTTTATTTTCTCCACTATTGCCCATAAATTGCCAAGTGTCGTCACTCTAAAAGCCGATCGATCTTTTTGACAACTGCTTCTACAGGCCCACCGCTGGCTGCAATATCTCGCGCAGACAGAAAGTACAGGTAGAAAAAGGCGAAAGTGCAACAGTCGCGCATCCGTTGCCCTTCTTCCTTGATATTTTTAGTACCGAATTCGCGGGTCAACGTAAGCGTTCAAAATATCAATTACAATGCTGGCAATTACGACAATTGCCGCAAAAAACACCACAATACCTTGAACAGTTGGATAATCCCGCAAGCTAATCGCTTCGTAAAGACGATTTGCCAACCCCGGCCAAGAAAAAGTAACCTCTGTTAAAATAGCACCGCCCAACAGTGCAGCAAAAGTCAATCCTAAGACAGTAATCACCGGAATTAGTGCATTTTTCAGAGCGTGAGCCCATAAAATCTGGAATTCTGGAATGCCGCGAGCTCTAGCTGCTTCGACATAATCTGCTTGCAAAGTTTGCTTGAGATTCACCCTGACAATGCGCTCGAAAATGCCGCTCAAAAGAATCCCCAACGTCAAACTCGGAAGTGCTAAATAATGCAAAGATGTGAGAAACTGACCAGGGTTAGCGCTCAGGAGACTGTCAATAGTGTATAGTCCTGTGTAGCCTTCGGGGGCGGGGAATGTGACGGGAAAGCGAGTTCCCAAGGGAAACCATCCCAACTGCACCGCGAAAATTAATTGCAAAACCATGCCGGCCCAAAAAGCGGGCAGCGAGTAAGTGATAATGCCAAACAAACGGCCGACAGCATCGAAAATAGTGTTGGGGCGGGATGCTGCCAGGGAACCGATACTGATGCCGACAATTAAAGCTATGGCCATGCTACAAAATGCTAATTCCACTGTAGCGGGGAAATAATCTCCGATAATTTGCCACACGGTTTGTCCGCGAGTGGTGATTGAGGTTCCCAAGTCGAAGCTCAACAAGTCTTTCATGTATTTGAGATATTGCTGCCACAGGGGTGCGTCGAGGCCGAGTTGAGTTCGCATTGCTTCTTTGGCCGCTGCAGGAGCTCGTGAGCCGAGAATGGCATCTATGGGGTCGCCTGGAGTAGCCCGCAACAATAAAAATACTGCTGTGGTGATTGTCCACAACATTAGCGGTGCCAGAAGCAAGCGGAGAAAAATATAAGATTGCAGGGCTTTGGAACGAGACATAATATTTGGGAATTGAGAATTGGAAATTGAAAATAGACAGTTGATGCCAATTTAATGTGAAGTTGCACATATCTCGATCCCCCTAAATCCCCCTGGTTGTTGGGGGACTTTGAGAAGAATCTTGTCCCCCCCTTAGTAGGGGCGGTGCCCCCGTGCCCGCCCCTACTAAGGGGGGATCACATTCTACGGGGCCTCATAAAAAATTGGTATGAGTGGATTTTACTTACATCTTGCACTATTCTCAAGAACAGGAAAGATGCCTGTTCCACAACAGATAAATTTTATTTTAAACCGTTGCTCCTCGCCCGCCATGAAAGGATGATTGAGAATGGCGGAAGATATCAGTTTTAGCGAAAAAGTCGATCGACTTTTTCGCAATTCCCGATTTTCTTATTCCCCTAGCAGCGATTCAAATGCAGCTTGCAAAGACTTGATATCGCCTACTCTGGCTACTAACAAGTTTTCGCTGCCGGCATCCTGCAGCCTGTGTCTCCAATACTGGATGCTATCGGAGTTGTTCATCCAGAAACTAATCACGGTGTCTACAACTCGATCGACATCCCAGCCGCGGTTAGGAGAAACTGTCTCTACGGATGCCACAAACGCATCGAGAGTGCACTTTCGGTTTGCCAAGTATTCTACACCGGACGGCTGCTGTTGTTGCAGCAATTCCTGCTGCTGGTTAAAAAATGTTAAAGTTGGAGATACGCCCAGGATTTCAAATGTATAGTTCATGTCATCCTCCAGAAGTATTATTTTGCCAAAATGTCGATCGTCCAAAAAAGCCAACAACGCTTTACTTGGCTGGCGTTGATGAAATGCAGATGCTTCAATTATCCTCTTTGTAGTCGAGCGGGATTTTGGCGGCTTATCTTATTAATAGCAAATTTTTCAACACCAGATTGTCACAGAATTTACATTTGTCCTTGCACGGTAGAAAAAATTAAAATTAAATTTTTATTAACCCGGCGTAAGGAAGACAATGCCCACCCGGAGAAAGTGAGCTTATTTTAGATTTAAAACTTTAGATTAAAAAATTGAATAATTGGCAATGACTGATGACAAGCAGGGTGTGGATCACGGGCCTAAAATTGCTTTTTTTACGGCGTGTGACGTTTTGACAGCGAGTCCCCAGAGCGATCGCCACATTCAGGCAAGTAGTGGCATGATTAATGTTACAAGTTTTTACAGTAGCGGTGGAAACCTCAGCCCTGTTTTGAGTTGCCGACCACTGCACTTCACTATTTGTGTACAACCTTGTAACTTATATCGAGGATCTCTTTTAAGCGACAAAGGATACGCAAACCTGGTAGGTGTCAAAATATTGATGTTATTGAAAAGTCTGAGCAGTTGTGTGATGAAAAGCTCGCCCAAGATGTCACTAAGCCTAGTTTTGTTGATACCGCTGGTGGTGCAAATCTCCGTAGCAGTCGGCGTGACTGGATGGCTTTCGTTTCGCAACGGCCAGAAAGCTGTCAATGACCTTGCTACGAGGTTAAGCTTGGAAGTTGCAGCGAGGACGAAAGAAAATTTCCGCAGTTTTGGGGATGTGTCTCATTTATTCCTGCAAATGAATACTGCTGCGATCGCCTCTGGCAACTTAGATCCGCAAGACTTCCCCAACTTAGAGCGCTATTTGTGGAACCAGACCAAGCTGAGCGATCGAAATACAACCATCTACTACGGCGACGAACAGGGCAGATTCCTATTGCTCAAGCGAGAAGCAGAACACTTAGTATACATCAGAGACGAATCAACGGCTCCAAACCGCCAAATTTATCGCCTAGATAGCCAAGGAAATCGCACTGAGCTAATCAAAACCGTCCCCTATGACCCCCGTACTAGACCGTGGTACAAAGCTGCCAAACAGTCAGGCAAAGCCACTTGGTCTCCTATCTACACCTTCGCAGCACCGCCAGTGCTCGGCATTACGCCGGTGATGCCCATCTACAGCCAAACGGGCAGCCTGCAGGGGGTATTGGCAATTGACCTGACTCTTTCTCAAATCAGCGATTTTCTCAAAAGCATCAAAATTAGCCCGTCGGGACAAGTTTTTGCGATCGAACGCAGCGGGGAAATAGTCGCCAGTTCCACAGACGAATTGCCCTTTGTCACCGACAAAGACGGACAAAAACGGCTGTTGGCGACTAGGAGCAAAAATTTGCTAATTCGAGCGTCTTCCACATACTTGCAAAAACGATTTGGTAGTTTTGAAGAAATTGACAGCAAAGGACAGTTTACCTTCGAGATAGACGGCAAACGTCAATTCATTACCGTTGTTCCCCTGCAAGACGGTCGCGGCCTCGATTGGCTGATTGTAGTCGCCATCCCGGAAGCCGACTTTATGAAGCAAATTAACGCCAACACTCGCACAACTATCTTATTGTGCTTTTTTGCCTTCGTACTGGCGATCGGACTCGGAATTTTCACCTCTCGCTGGGTTGTCAAACCGATTACCCGATTGCTACAAGCTTCCAAAGCTTTAACAAAAATGTCCGAATCATCCGGCTTCACCTCCGCAGAATTAGACGGCCAAGTCGAAGTTCAAGGAGTCAAAGAACTGGGTCTCTTAGCTCAGTCTTTCAACCAAATGGCGAGACAATTGCGATCGTCTTTTGTTGCCCTAGAACAAACCAACTCTAGTTTAGAACAGCGAGTAGCAGAGCGGACTGCCGAACTCGAAGCGGCAGAAGCGGAATTGCGGGCTTTGTTTGCAGCTATGAATGAATTAATTATAGTTTTCGACGCCAGCGGTCGCTATTTAAAAATCGCGCCCACAAATCTTTCTCTGCTCTACAAACCAATAGAAGAATTAGTTGGCAAAACAGTCACAGATGTGTTTCCGCAAGCTACATCAGACAATTTTCTCAAGCACATCCGAGCAGCTTTAGATACTCAGCAAACTGTCAGCATCGAGTACGATTTAACCATTAGCGACCGCGAAGTTTGTTTTGCAGCCAGCATTTCACCGCTTTCAGCAGAATCCGTCATTGTGGTAGCCCGCGACATTACCGAACAGAAGCGAGCCGAATCAGCGCGACGCCACAGGCAAAAACAATTGCTCAAACAAAATACGGTTTTGGTAGAATTGGCAAGAAATAAAGCGCTGTATCGAGGCGATTTGCAAGTAGCTTTGAGGCAAATCACCGAAGCAGCAGCTCATACCCTACAGACAGAAAAAGCTGGCGCGTGGCTATACGATGAGAGTCGATCGAAACTGCAATGTCTCGACCAATTTAGGCGCAGCAACCACCAGCATTCCCAAGGTAATGAACTCGCAGCAGCAGACTATCCAGCTTATTTTCAAGCTTTGGAAGAACACCGGACGATCGCAGCCGAGGACGCTCTCTCAGATATTAGAACCAGAGAATTTGCCGAATCTTACTTTGCAAAAGTGGGTACTACATCAACCTTAGATGCGCCGGTGCGACTGGGAGGACAAACAGTGGGAGTCATCTGTATCGAACAAGTGGGAACTACTCGCAACTGGACATTAGAAGAACAAAATTTTGCTGCTTCCCTGGCAGATTTGGTATCATTGGCGATCGAAGCCAGCGAGCGCGATCGTACACAAAGCGCTTTGCGTCAAGCAGAACAAAAATATCGTAGCATCTTTGAAAATGCCGTCGAAGGCATTTTTCAAAGAACCCCTCAAGGCCACTTCTTGAGCGTAAATCCAGCTTTAGCCCGCATCTATGGCTACGCCACTCCCGAAGAATTGACATCAAATCTCACAAACATCAGACAGCAAGCTTACGTCAATCCTCAGCAGGGCGACAAGTTTATGCAGGTGATGGAAGAATTCGGAGAAGTTTCGGGGTTTGAGTCACAAGTTTACCGCGTTGACGGCAAGGTAATTTGGATTTCCGAAAGCGCGCGTGCAGTGTGCGACGCCAACGGCGAGGTACTCTACTATGAAGGCAGCGTCGAGGATATTAGCGATCGCAAAGTCTTTGAATCCGCCTTGCAACTCGCCCTAGAAGCAGCCGAAGCCGCTTCCACCGCAAAAAGCGCATTTTTGGCAAACATGAGCCACGAACTGCGAACACCTCTGAATGCCATCATCGGCTACAGCGAAATGCTCCAAGAAGAAACCGCAGAATTGGGTTACGATGAACTCACCCCAGATTTAGACAAAATTCGCACTTCCGGCCGACACTTGCTATCGCTAATTAACGACATTCTCGACATTTCTAAAATCGAAGCCGGCCGCATGGATCTTTACTTAGAAACCTTCGACATCGCCGCCTTGATTGAAGAAGTAGCATCTACTGCCACGCCGCTAATTGAGAAAAACGGCAACACTCTAAACTTGGATCAAATTACGAATATCGGCACGATGCACGGTGACATTACCAAAGTGCAGCAGATTTTATTAAATTTGCTGAGCAATGCCGCCAAATTCACTCAAAACGGTACAATTACCCTCACAGCCAGCCGAGAAAAATTTGCGCGCGACAGCAGCGAAGCAAAACAAGAAAACACTTCTGAACCTGCGGCAAGTTCTCAATCTTCAATTGCTAGTAAAGAATTTTTAGTTGTTAATTGTACAGATACAGGAATTGGGATGACTCCCGACCAGTTGCAGCACATTTTCCAACCCTTTACCCAAGCAGACGCTTCCACCACCCGCAAGTACGGCGGCACCGGTTTGGGATTAGCAATCAGCCAGCGTTTTTGCCTAATGATGGGCGGCAATATAGCAGTAAAAAGTCAGGAGGGTGTTGGTTCTACTTTTACGATCCGCTTGCCAGTTAATCTGCAAAATTAGGGGGCGTAACTGTTACACCGGATCGGTCTGGAAACTAGAAATTACTAACTCCCAATTACCTTTGAATGCTGCGCGGATCGAGAGCATCCCGCAACCCATCCCCCAATAAATTAAACGCTAAAACAGTCAAAATAATCAGTATCGCCGGAGGCCAAACCAACCAAGGCTGCAACACTAAAATTGAAGCATTAGTAGACAGAGATAGTAAATTTCCCCAAGAAGGATCGGGCTGTTGAATTCCCAAGCCAATTAAACTCAAAACCGACTCCGACACAATAAAACTCGGAACAGATAAAGTAGCAGAAATAATTACATAAGTAGCAGTTTGTGGCAAAACGTGGCGGACAATAATATAAATTGGATTGGCGCCCATTGCCCGCGCCGCTTGCACGAATTCTAGCTGTTTAATTGACAGTACCTGACCGCGAATCACCCGCGCTAAACCCGCCCAACTGATAAATGAAGTAATCAGCACAATCAATATAAATCGCTGAGCACTTGTCAATCCCGGTGGCAATACTGCTGCTAGCGCTACTAATAAATAAAGACCGGGAATCGTCATCAATACTTCGGCGAAGCGCATTAAAATACTGTCAATCCAACTGCCGAAATAACCAGATATGCCTCCGATTAACAATCCCAAGGGAAAAGAAATTGCTATTCCTACTAAACCGATGCTGAGGCTAATGCGGCTGCCGTGTACTAAGCGACTGAATTGATCGCGAGCTTGTTCATCCGTACCTAAAAGGTTAATTTGGCCTTTTCCTGTAGTGCCAAACAGGTGCCTGTCGAAAGGCAAAAATCCTAAAAATTTATAGGGGGAAGCTTTGACAAACAAACCGAGAGCAGAAGGTTTTTGCCAGTCTACAATTACCTCGCGAGCGCCCGTATTCGCATCTACTGGGCCCTGAGTAGTCGGATAAACGTGGGGCCCGATAAATCGCCCGTCTGGGGTGCTTAAATAAATCTGAGTCGGCGGCAGCAAGGAAGCGTTTAATTGAGAGTCGTAGGGGTCATAAGGTGCCACAAATTCGGCCAAGAGTGCGACTGTATAAAAAATTAACAGTAGCACGGCTCCCAACCGAGCTAGAGGATTTTTTCTAAGATTTTGCCACCATTTCATAAGTTTTTAGGTTTGAGATTTTCAGTGGGTTAGTAATCAAGACTAAAGTTCTTTGTAGAGACTTTAGTCTTTTCTTAATGGACTCAGCAGCCACAAGTTAATTCCTGACGTATAAAAGTTTTCCTAACTGAATTACTTACTACAAAAATTAGACTACTTTTGTTCATCGGCGACCAAGATTATTCTAGTTTCCTCTTCTGGTATTTTCCCCAATTCCTCGCCGCTAAAAGGATTGTAGAAAAACGAGCCTGTTTGGGGCGGCAATTTGGGATTGAGTACAATTTCTACTATACTTTTTACAACCCCAGTCAGCGGAATTGCCAGGATAACTCCCAACAATCCTCCCACTCTACCTCCTAAAAGCAAAGCTGTAAAAATAACTACCGGGCTCAATCCGGTGAGATTGCCCATGATTCGGGGAGCTACTAAATTATCCTTGATTTGCTGGAGACCGATCGCCACTACCAACACTTGCAGCGCCAGCCACCAATCAATAAACGCTACAATTATACTAACAGTACCAATTCCCAAAGTTGCTCCAATAAAGGGAATTATTTCCGTCAATCCTATAAACACGGCAAACAACAGAAAAAACGGAACTTGCAGCCACCAAAAAGCCAGAGTTAGCGAGAGGGCCATAAATAGTCCCAGCAATAACTGTCCCGATACAAATCGCTGGAGGTTTCGCTGCAAAGTCTCTGTTAAAACATAGCGAATTTCTGGGGAAAAAATGCTGGTCAAACCCTGCCAGACTCTTTGCCCGTCAAGGAGCATATAAAAGGAAATCACGACAATAAAAATTAAGTCCAAAAACCAGTTAAAAGTACCGACAACTAAGCCTAAACCCGTACCGGCGATCGCCTGGACTTGTCCCTGGACTCTCGCTGACAGTTGCTGCTCCAATATTTGCACGTCAAACGGTAAATTGCGATCGGCACTCCAGGCTTGAAATTCACCTAGCTGCAGCCGCCCCGACTCCAGCAATTCCGGCAACCTCACCCCCAACTGGCTCGCTTGGTTGAACACCGGCGGCACAATAGTTAAACCGATTACTACTACTATCACACCCGCAGTTAAATAAACCAGCCCCGCAGCTACTCCCCGTGGCAAAAATACTTGCAGTCTTTTTACTGCATAATTTAATAAAAATGCAATGAGTCCCGCTGTTACTAAAATGCTCACGAGTTCCCCAACATAACTGACAGCAGTCAGGGTAAACCATCCCGTCACTAGCACTAGCAGCCAAGTAATTAAAAACTGTTGGAGGGGAGAAAAGAGACTATTCATTTTGATTTTTTTTAAATAAAGTGGCACAAATTTTTTAGCAGATGTGCCGTATTATACAGTAAACACATGAGAGTATAGATTAGGAATAATCAGTTCAAGATTAGACTGACTTTTCTGAGCATTGATAGATAGGTGACGGCTAAGCCAGTTGGGGAGACACAATGCCAGCCCGATCGACCCCACGATCAGAAATCACGCTCATATTCAGTATGCCTCAGAGGCAGATCAAATTAAATGTCGATCGTACAAACTCGGATCAATTCGCCATTGTAAGGTGAAAGGGCACCACACTCACCCAAAAGGGGGACGCGGGACTGCTGAGGCTATCCGCTAAAATGAATCAAATATAAAAACCGCAATCTTTCTTTACAATAAAAAAACCAAAGGCTAATAGCGGCGAGAGGAACTACCGTGACCAATCAAGTTTTTTCAGAAGCGGAAGAAAAGCAACCCCTTCCCCCCGTGCAGAGCGGACGCGACAAGAACTCAGCAGTGGATGTACCTGAAAGTGGGGTCTCAGAAAACTCTCGCTGGTCATTCTCCGGTGAGGAAGATGAACGAGAAGTTGCCCTAGAATCTCCAGAAATGGAGGGGGAACAATCAGAAGTGTGGGAACCAGAAGCAACTGAAGTTGGGCCCCGTAAAGAAATCAGGTGGCCTGCCTTGTTGGCGGGCGCAGGGATTGGCGTGGCTGCAACATTGCTAGCAGTAAACTTGACTGGGGGCAAGCAGAGTTCACCTCCGGCAGTGCCAATTCCATCGGTAAACCAGCAGGCGACGGCTCCGACGGTGACAGTGGCGTCTGTGGAATCTGCCCAGGTGGGTGAAACTCTGGAAGCGACGGGCACCGTGGCAGCCTATGACTTACTGCCGGTGCTGCCACAAGCCAACGGTTTGCAAATTAAGCAGGTGTTGGTGAATGAAGGAGATGCGGTAGAAAAAGGCCAGACGATGGCGGTTTTGGACGATTCGGTGCTACGATCGCAAATTGCCGAAGCGCTGGCGGGAGTACAATCGGCCAATTCTACGGTAGAACAAGCCGAAGCTCAGGTGCAGCAAGCTCAGTCAGCCCAACAAGAAGCCCAAGCCGGCGTTGCTCAAGCCCAAGCTGGCGTTGAAAAAGCCATCGCGGACGCAGCGCAAGCCAGAACAGGCGTCGGGCAAGCAAGAGCCGGTGTGGAACAAGCTAAAGCCGGTGTCACTCAAGCTAAAGCAGGCATTGCCTCCGCTCAGGCTAAATTAGATCAAGCTCAAAGAGAAGTAAATCGCACCCAAGATTTGGCTTCTCAGGGAGTAATTAGTCGGCAAGATTTAGAAAGACGCAAGACAGAGCGGCAGACTGCTGTTGAAGACTTGAACAAAGCTAAAGCTGACTTGAATACAGCTTTGCAAGAACAGAATAAAGCAGCGGAAGAAGTGCAATCTTCTCTTGCTAAAGTAGCTACTGCTGAAGCTAATATCAGTACGGCTAGAGCGGCTCTCGCCAGCGCTCGTGCTAAAGTGAATACGGCCGGAGCGAGTGTCAGCAGTGCCAGAGCAAATGTCGGAAATAACGCCGCAAGTGTCCGCAGCAATGATGCACAAGTCAAACAGTTACAAACTCAACTCGAACAAACTATTGTTCGAGCGCCGGATAGTGGCACTGTGGCTGAAAGAATTGGTCGAGTTGGGGATGTTTCTTCGGGAAGTCAAAAACTATTTTCGATTATTCGTGGCAACAAGCTGGAACTGCAATTGAAAGTGCCGGAAACTAAGGTTTCGCAAGTGCGGCCGGGAACAGCAGTGCAAATTTCTTCGGATTCAGACAAGCGGATTAAGTTGTCAGGAACTGTGCGAGAGATTTCGCCGGTAGTTGACCCGCAAAATCGGCAAGCTACGGTCAAGATTGATTTGCCGGCAAGCGAGTTTTTGCGATCGGGAATGTTTTTGCGCGCATCCATTGCGACGGCAACGGCTCAAGGTTTGAAAGTCCCCGCTAAAGCTATTTTGCCGCAACCTGACGGCAGTTCTATTGTTTATAAACTTGTCGGGCAGGACAAGGTGCAAGCTCAACCGGTGGAACTTGGGGAAATTTCCGGGGGTGCGGTGGGCGATTTGACTGCTGCTAAGGTGGTGGTTAAAAAGGGTTTGAAGGCGGGCGATCGGGTGGTTGTTACTGGGGCTGGTTTTCTTAAGGATGGCGCTCAGGTTAAGGTGGGTAAATAGTTATATCGATTCCGGTTGCAGCGGAATCATTGTTGACAGTCAACAGTCAACAATCATGGGATATCAGTTCGTACCGGCAACCTCACGGTAAACGTTGCCCCTTGTCCCTCACCTGAACTTTCTGCACCAACAGTACCGCCGTGGAGTTCTACTAAATGACGGACGATCGACAATCCTAGCCCCAATCCAGAGTCTCTGCGAGAGTAGCTACTATCTGCCTGACGGAAGCGATCGAACACATAGGGGAGAAAATCAGGGTGAATGCCCTTACCAGTATCGCTAACTTGGATTTGAGCCATGCCATCAATGTAGTCTAATGAGATCTCAATTCTTCCTCCGGCTGGGGTGAATTTAATCGCGTTTGAAAGTAGATTCCACACCACCTGTTGTAAGCGACTTGGATCGCCCAAAATCTTTGGTTTTAAAGGACTTAGCCTGGATTCAATTTGAATATTTTTGGCTTCTGCGGCGAAACGAATTACCCCGATCGCATTTTCAAGCAGAGGATTCAGCTCAATTTCAGAAGCATTGAGCCGAAATTGGCCTGTGCTAATCCGCGAAACGTCTAATATGTCTTCGATGAGCTGGTTTTGTGCTTTGGCGCTGCGCTCGATCGTTTTTAGCGCCTCCTCGGTTTTAGCCTCGTCAAATTTTTTCATACGCAGCAACTGTGCCCAGCCAATCATCGCATTGAGCGGCGTCCGCAGTTCGTGAGAGAGGATGGACAAAAACTCATCTTTGACGCGGTTGGCTGACTCAGCAGCCACCCGACCCGCTTGTTCTTGCATCCGAAGGCTGCGTTCTGTCTCCAACTGTTTTTGCTGCGTGATATCCTCGATCGCCAACAGAATCATCTGTGTATCGCCGATCGGAGGCATTTTGCGGCCATTGAGCAGCATTATTTTATGCCCGATCTGCTCAAAGTCATGCTCGACCTCAAAATCTTGAAACTGGGGATTTCCGGCCAGAATTTCTGTTAGGAGCGATCGCAACTGGGGAATATTCCACTGTCCATTACCCAGATCGAACAATGAGCGCTGCTCCGTTTGGCTCGGAATCACCTGAAACGTCTCGTAGAAAGAACGATTGGCAGTGATTGCCTGCAGGTTGAGATCTAACACTAGCAATGGTTCCCGCACGGTTTCCACGATCGTTTCGGCGTAATTTTTTGCTTCCGTCAACTGCTGCGCGCTGAGTTTGAGCTCGTTGATATCGACCAACATCACCACAGCCCCATCAATCTTGTTGTCGATCGTCCGGTAGGGTCGAAGGTGCAGATCGTACCAACGACCGTCTCGATCTTGAATCTCCTGAACTTTCAAATTGAGCGTGCGGATCACCTCTAAAATCAGTTGCTCTAAGTCCGGTACTATCAACTTGTGAGTGATGTCGCTCAAAGACCGCCCAACATCAGTAGAAATCAAGTTGAAGATGCGTTCGATTGCGGGAGTAAACCGGCGGATTCGCAAGTCGCCTCCCAGCATCAGGATCGGAATATTGATGCTGGCCAGCAGATTCTCTAAATCGTTGCTTACCTGAGTCGATTCAAGATTGCGCCGCTGCAATTCGTCATTAATCGTGTTGAGTTCTTCATTGGTTGCCTGAATCTCTTCTTTCGCCGTTTCGAGTTCCTCATTCATGCTTTGCAACTCTTCGTTGCTGGACAAAATCTCTTCGTTGGCGGCTCTCAAATCCTGATTAGCGGCTTGATGTTCTTGGACGATCGATCCGAGATGTTCTCTTGTGGTTTTCAGTTCCTGTAGTAGCCTTGCAATCTCCTGAGTTTCACCCTGTGAAAGATCAGCGTTGACTCTACCATCGTCAGTATTAGCAGCAGGCATTGCAGATATCGGGGACTCCTCTTGAAACAACACTAAAAAATAGTTTTTTGCCACAGCGCCGGCTTGGAATGGAATCACATTAATTCTTACCTGCCGAATGATCTCGCCCTCTTTAACTTGCAAGCCTGCCCGTGCGATCGGCTGCTTCTGCTGTGAGGCTTGTTGAATTGCAGTTCGCAGTTCCACGCGCAATCCTTCTTTTGCCATTCTCAGCAGGCTAAAGCTGGCCCTACCGGGGGCCGGTTCTAGGTAGGCATTTGTCTGTCCTCGAAATTGCACAATCTCGCTGGCTGTGTTAATCACGACCCCGACAGGGGCATAGTGATTCAAAACAATGCGATCGGCCTGTTTCTCCATTTCGATTTCGTCCAACTTTTCTGTCTGCAGCGGTTGAGGGTTGAGGGGTGTCAGAGGATAGTTGTTAGCAGTTAAATCTATGCTGAGCCAATGCGACAACTGTTTTTTAGTATAAATTTTGTTCTTTTTGTCGAATAGCGCAAAGAATTCTGAAAAGTCTCCCACCGTTTCCGAAGTGCCTAACAGCAAAAAGCCTGCGGGCCGAAGCCCATAGTGGAACATTGGCAGCAGTTTTTTCTGCAACGGGGGGCCCAGATAGATCAGCACGTTCCGACAGGTAATCAAATCCATCCGGGAAAAGGGCGGATCGCTGATCAGGTTTTGTCTAGCAAAGACGCAGAGTTCGCGCACGGGCTTAGCGATTTGGTATCCGCCCTCGACTTGGACAAAGAACCGATTTAGGCGTTCGGGTGAAATATCCGCGACTTGAGCCTGGGTATAAAATCCACTGCGGGCGATCGCGATCGCACTTTCGCTGATGTCTGTGGCATAAATCTGAATCGGCAGGTTAGTAGAGCGAGCTGCTAAAAACTCTAGCAAGCAAATGGCGATCGAGTAAGCTTCTTCACCCGTGGAACAGCCGGCAATCCAAATTCGGATCGGTTTTTTCGGCGATTTATCTTGGACAATTGCGGGAAAAACATTGCTGCTTAAGGCCTCAAAGGTTTCGGGATCGCGGAAAAAGCTGGTGACATGAATTAAGACATCGTGATACAGCGCGGTTACTTCTGCCGGGGTGTTTTGGAGATATTCGGCATAATTTTCGATGCGTTCGAGCTTGTAGAGCAACATCCGCCGATGTATCCGCCGCTTCAAGGTGGTTTGCTTGTAGTTAGTAAAGTCAACTCCTGTAGCCGCCCGCAGCAAACTGTAGATAATGGCGATCGCATCTTTATTTTCGATCGCATCTTCGCTGGTTGTCGATTCTGTCGCAGGCTGAGCAGCAATGTAGGGATGACGGCCGATCTCTGCTATTTTCTGGGCAATTTTTTCCGGTGTCAAGATAAAGTCTACCTGACCCGTAGCCACCGCAGTGTTGGGCATAGTGCTGACTTGTGCCGATTCTTCACATTGGGCAAAAGTAATACCGCCCGCGGCCTTAATCGCTTTTAACCCTTGGGCACCATCGCCGTCGCCCCCGGACAAAATGACGCCGATGGCTTTGTTCCCCCGTTCTTCGGCGAGGGACAACAGAAAAGTATCGACGGACATAAATACCCCGCGTCCTCTGCCACGAGGCGTTAGCTTGAACACCGATCGCTCGATGGTCATGCTGAAATTCGGGGGGATGACGTAGACCTGATTCGGTGCTATGAGCATCCCATCTGTCACCTCATGCACGGGCATCAGGGTCGATCGAGCCAGAATCACACTCAACACACTTTCCTGACTCGGCAACATATGCTGAATTATTACAAACGCCATGCCGGTATCGATCGGCAAATGGCTCAGTAATTGCATAAAGGCTTCCAATCCACCTGCGGAGGCTCCTATTGCGACTACAGGAAATAAGTCGTTTTGATTGTTCTTCTTTTGAGCAGTTTTGATACCAGCTTTAGGTGGAGATTTCTTGGAATTCTTTTTTTCAGTCATTTTTTATACCCAATTTATGCTTTTTTAAGTAAGTGTTATGGTAAATTTTTATTTTTATTATATATGATAAAAAATCATAAAAGTAAGGATTAGCCATCTAGCTGCGTATATATTTGAAGCGCAGTCGGCGCGTGCGATCGAGCGATTTTCAAATTATTATTATTATTATTATTATTATTGAGAGCCATCCTGCATCAAGGGGGACAATCGTGAGGGTTTAAATCCCTCATAAATTCTACTAATTGTACTCTTGAAAGTTGATCAGGAGTAAATTTTCCACATTCTGCGATGTAGCAATTCTATGAATATTTGCCAGAGAGTCCAGTTCCCCTAAATCCGCCAACTCATCAAGAAACTTCAAAGCAGAATCTTGTCCACCTTGATGAAGCAGTGGGGCTAGGGAGAATCTTCGGGGAAATCAAATAGTACAATTAAGTATAAAAACTTAAAAAAATCCTCTACAGAACCGCAATTAATCTCGTTTTTAGGCAGGTTGTGGCGATTAAGAGTGGGATAGCTTAGCTTCACGCAAAGTCGCTAGCGCCCCGTGGATGTAAACTATCTCTGGATTATTTTCTAACTGCTTCATCACCGCTTGTTGAGGCAGTTTTACATTTTGAGTCATTTCCAGAGTATCGTCGATTAGCCGTTGCGAATATTACTTCTATTGAGCAATTACTTCCTGAACTTATTCTGGTGTTGAAGTTTGAGGCTGTTAATTTGCAGACCCAATCTAATAACTGAAAATTTTTTATCTTCCCAAAATCCGGCAATAATTGCTAAAAGCTTAAAGAAAAGTAACAAAAATATGTTTTAATTTGCGGAGGGAAATTAGGTAAATCCCAGCAGCGCTGCAAAGTTCGGATTCTCAAGACAGGCTGCCGGGGGTAACGGCTGTGAGAAAGGGCGATTCTGCGGTGGCGCTACCGATGTTGGTGAGAAAAGTGAACGATGGGGAGTTTATGGTGCGGTTCGTGGCGATGGGATGGCGGCAGACTCAAACTGCGGAAGCTTTGGTCGCGCTGTGAAATAATGATGCAGTTCGATCGCGATCAGAATGTGCGCGCAGAAGCCGCTAACTCTTTGTCAAGGTTCGGGCAAGCTTTTCGTCGCGATGACAATTTGCTCGTCCGCCGTAGTTCATGGCTCCGCTGTGCGATCGGCGATCGGCCAAAATTGATTGTCAAAATGCTATACTCAAAATCCGAAAATAGTTGTACAATGTTTTTCTAGTCATTTTTTACCGCTGCGCCTCCAAAGTCAAAGAAGGTGAAAACAGGTAAAAAACACTAAGCGCGGGCGTAATTCAGTGGTAGAATGTCAGCTTCCCATGCTGAACGTCGTGGGTTCGAGTCCCACCGTCCGCTTTGACTGAATTTTCATAGAAGTATGAAAATTAAATTAGTGCTATAAATTCAATCTATGGCTTCTTTCTTAACCGCTGCTTTATATAAGTTCGTTGAACTACCCGATTTTGCTGACCTGAAAGCACCGCTACTCGATTGTTGCAACAACAACAACGTCAAAGGCACTATTTTGCTGGCCGCAGAAGGCATCAATGGTACTATTGCCGGCCCGTCCGAGGGCGTACACGCAGTGCTGGCATTCTTGCGTAGTGACCCACGTTTTGCGGATCTCGTGCACAAGGAATCTTTCTCGGAAAAAGCACCTTTTTACCGCCTGAAAATACGCTTGAAGCGCGAAATCGTCACGATGGGAGTACCGGACATTAATCCCCGCCTCATGGCTGGCAAATATGTTAAGCCGGAGGAGTGGAATAAGCTGCTTGACGATCCCGATGTTGTTGTGGTTGATGTGCGTAACGACTTCGAGGTATCTATGGGTACTTTTGAAGGCGCTATTAATCCAAAAACAAAAAGCTTTTCTGAGTTACCTGAATGGGCGCTGCGGGAAACTGCTTTACGCAATAAACCCAAGGTGGCAATGTTTTGCACCGGTGGTATTCGCTGCGAAAAATCTACTGCTTTTTTGCGTAGTCAAGGTTTTGAGGAAGTCTATCATCTCGAAGGCGGAATTTTAAAATATTTGGAAACGGTGCCGGAAGCCGAAAGCCGTTGGGAAGGTGAATGTTTTGTGTTTGATGAACGGGTTTCTGTTGGTCAGGACTTAAAGCCGGGTAACTATGAACTTTGTCGCGGTTGTCGTCACCCGATTAGTCAGGAAGATAAGGCTTCTGAATTATTTGTACTTGGTGTGAGTTGTCCTCATTGTCATGACTCCAAAACTGAAACCAAAAAACAAGCCTTATCAGAACGTCAACGTCAGATTGAGCTTGCTAAGCGTCGCAACCAAGTACATATAGGCGCGCGCTACGATGCGAAGGAAAAAGTCGATGGTGCGATCGACTAATATTATTATTCACTAAGTTTAAAGAAACCCCGTTTCTACGAAAAATCTGGTTTGGCGACGAGAAATATCGAAAGAAACCGGGTTTCTGACCCGAAAAACCCGATCGCGCGATCGACTAATTATATCGTTTCCGGTGCCATCGGCATAATAAAATCGAGTCAACAGTCAACAGTCACCAGTCAACAGTCAACAATCACAGACGGTGCAACCGGAATTGATATTATATGTCAGCAACATACCCGATTTTGTATTCCTTCCGCCGCTGTCCCTATGCTATGCGGGCGCGCTTGGCCTTGATGGTTAGCAATCGGGTGTGTGAGTTGCGGGAAGTTGTTTTGCGAGACAAACCACCAGAGATGTTGGAGGTATCTGCCAAAGGTACAGTACCAATATTGATTGATGTTGACGGGCGCGTACTCGATCAAAGTATCGATATCATGTTGTGGGCATTGAGGCAAAATGATCCTGAAAAATGGTTGATACCACAGCAAGGTTCTGTTGCAGAAATGCTAGAACTAATCGCTCTATTTGATGATAGGTTTAAATATCATCTTGACCGTTATAAGTACCCCGATCGTTATCCCGGTGTTGATGCCCAAGTACATCGTTATGAAGGTTCTTTATTCCTCGACAAACTCAATGCACAGTTAAGCGCCACTAAATATTTATTTGGTAACAATGTAGCATTGGCTGATAGGGCGATCGCACCTTTTGTCCGTCAATTCGCTCATACCGATCTAAATTGGTTCAACGAACAGCCTTGGCCTCCGCTACAAGCTTGGTTAGCAGGGTTTACAGAGTCGGAAATTTATACCAATGTTATGCAGAAATACCCGAAATGGGAATCCGGTAATCCAGGCGTTATTTTTCCTGCCTCGTAATTACTTATTCTTATTCGCTGCTAGCATATTTATTCAATTACCAAAATGTTATTTGCCATGCTAAACTTATTGTTTTCAGAATACTAGATTGACTGTCACTGAACTAGAAAAGTGACGCAGCAAAAAATCGCATTTTGCTAAAATTTTTAACTGGAAAAGGTTTACTGTATTCTAGTAAGTATTGTCAGGCTGAAATTATGATTGATGTTGGTTCGTTAGTTCGATCGCCCAGAAACGATTTGGGAGTCGGAAAAGTTGTCGAGGTATCGCGTACCGATGCCGTAGTTGAATATTTTTGCTCAGTTAAAAACCGCATCCGCAAAACTGTACCCTTGGGTTTGCTGCAAGAAGCCAGACTTCAGCGCCAAACCCGCTGCTACCTCTGGAGTACCACTCAGGAAAGGTGGATTATCGGTCGAGTTTATGACTGGGATGAAGATAAATTAGAGTACGAAATTGACCTCCCCGACAGCCAAAGTTTGCAAGCTGTTGAAAGCGAACTTTACGTTCGCTGCAATATCCCGATCGCCGATCCGATCGACATTTTAGCAGTCAAAGGTCAAGAAACGCCGTATTTTCACGATCGCCGATTGGCATTCGTTCAATCTGCGATCGAACAGCGGGCCGTCAGCCGCGGCATGACGGGTTTAATTTCTGCTAACATAGACCTCTATCCGCACCAAGTTGAAGTCGTCCGGCGCGTCCTAGAAGACCCAATCGTGCGCTATTTATTAGCCGACGAACCAGGACTAGGAAAAACAGTAGAAGCCGGGACAATTCTCCGCCAATTTCTGCTAGATGAACCCAACGGACGCGCTGTGGTGCTGGTTCCGAAATACCTGCTCGAACAGTGGCGGCAGGAGTTGGAAAATAAATTCTATTTGTCTCATTTTGCTGACAGAGTGCAGCTTGTTGCTGTTAGCGAAATCAATCAAGTTAGCCGCAATGCTAACCTAGATTTTCTGATTGTGGATGAAGCGCATGATGTGGCAGCAATGGCAAATTCGAGCGATCGGGCTCAGCAGCAGTCGTTTGAACTCTGTCAGAAACTAGCTCAAAAAAGCAAAAATGTATTGTTATTATCTGCAACGCCAGTTCTCGGCCACGAGCAAGATTTTCTAACGATGCTGCACTTGCTAGACCCGACAACCTACCGTCTTGATGACCTGGAAAATTTCAAAGAACAGGTACAAAACCGTCAAGAAATCGGTCGCGCTTTGCTAGATTTTCGAGAAAATGCCAAGCCTGCTGTTTTGGAAACAAAACTCGCTCAACTCCGTACTATTTTTGCCAAAGATGATTATTTAATCGGATTAGCAACAGAGTTAGAAAGTTGTTTGAAAACTAAAGAAACAGCAGAACAGGCTGGGCTTGTCCGAACTATTCGCACTCACGTTAGAGATACCTACCGCCTGCACCGCCGCATCCTTCGCAACCGCCGGGATGCGGTTGAGGATGTGATTTTCGACCGAGATGCTGTCCCAAAAACTGAGTATGATCTGAATGATGAACAGTGGTCGGAAATTCAAACCGTACTCGATAAATGGCGCACAGTCGCTCCTAAGTCGAGCGAATATCAGAGAATTTTTCTGCTGTTTTTCCGCGCTTCTGGTACTTGGCTGAATGTTTTAGAACGGGTTGTCAAAGCTCGCTTGCAGAAAAAATCTACTCCAGAACTCGATCGCGAATTTGGACAAAATGACACAGCAATTTTGACCAAAACGGAGCTGTTTCCCGAAGAAAGGGAAATGCTGGAAACCTTGCTCAACACCCTGGAAAAGCCCCAGGAAGGACTCGATCGACTGAGTTTGTTACGAATCGCCATTCTCCGATTTTTGGCAGTTGCTTTGAAGGTTCCGCGCGAGTATCACAGCAAACCTCGCGATTTGCTGTCGAGAATTCAACAGCAAATTAAACGGCCGATTCCAGGCGAGCGTTTTCCGAAAATTGTGATCTTTACCAGTTTTACTGCAACTTGTAAAGAGATTGCGGAAAATTTAACTAAAATCTTTGGTAAAAATGCGATCGCCAGCCATGACACGACAAAATCGGCTGATGAGGTTGAGGCTAGTCTCAAGCGATTTAAGACTGAACCCCATTGCTTTATCTTAGTGTGCGATCGATCGGCAGAAGCAGGGGTAAATCTGCAATTGACAGATTGGTTAGTTCACTTCGATTTGCCGTGGTTTCCCCATCAGTTAGAACAAAGACTCGGCAGAGTCGATCGCATTGGTAGCAAAATGGGAGTGCAATTTTGTTTGTTTGCAGGCCCGGATATGCCGGAGAGTCCCCACGAAGCTTGGTTCCAAGTTTTAAAAGATGGGTTTGATATCTTCAACAAATCTATTGCCAGCCTTCAGTTTTATGCTGAGGAAAAACTTCTCAAACTTGAAGAAAAGTTGTTTGCTGAGGGAGGCAAGGGCTTATCCAGCGAAATTGAAGCGATTAAAACTGAAATCGAACAAGAGAAAATCAAAATTGATGAACAGTACGTTCTCGATGAAATTGATACTCTTGATGACAGCGCATCTCAGTATTTTGAATCTCTCGATAACTGCGATGCTAAGCATAAAGAAATGCAGCGGGCTACTGAAGGTTGGATTTGTCAAGCTCTTCACTTCAAACAAATAGAACATCCGAGTGTATCGGGGTTGATGCGTTATAAACCTACTCAAAAAACGTTAATTCCCTCGAACGATTTGATGACCAGATTGGTTCCTTATTGCCAGCAATATGGTAGTTACAATCGCCGGATTGCTTATCAGAATGCGGATGTCGCTCTTTACCGAATTGGTGAGGGATTGATCGATGCACTTGGCTCTTATATTCGCTGGGACGATCGCGGTCAAGCTTTTGCTATGTGGCGGCATGATGAAAGTTGGGATGCGGAGCCCGGGAAGGAGTGGTTCGGCTTTCAGTTTAATTATTCCATCCAGACTGATGTGCAGCCGGCCGAGCAAGTTTTGCAAGCACAAAATATCGAAAATTACAACTTGAAAGCTTTGCAGCGCCGCGCTGATGCTCTGTTTCTGCCCATTTTTGAAACTGTGTTTGTAGATGCTCGCAGCGAAGAAATGTCACTGGTGGAAGATGCGGAAATTCTAGCGATTTTGCAGCGGGCTTATAAGGGGAAAGGCGGGCCGAATCGGGATTACAATTTGTCGAAAAATCGCACATCGCTGATTGACAGTTTTGTCGATCCGCTAGAATGGGATGATTTTTGTCAAAAGGGACGGGTGGTATCGGAGAAATTGTTGCGCGGGCGATCGGCTTTTGTGGAAATGTGCAATAGTTTCGCTGTCACTGCTGCAATCCAACTCGAAAACCGGGTGAATCAATTGCAGTTGCGCTTGAATCGACTTTCTAAATCCGAACAACTTTTAGAATCGGTTTTGGCTGATGAAATCAATACCGAAAGTTTGTTGAGTCAAGCGGTTTTAGCTGGTATTCGCCGCCCGCACATGACTCTTGAGTCTGTGGGATTTATTGTGATTTCTGGGCGTCCTCCTGTAAAGTCGGAGGATGAAGGATAGTTTGTTTTTAAGGGCGATCGCTCTTTTTGGGGGCGATTCCCTACCCTTCGGGATAGCTTCGCTTCACGCTTTTTTTGAACCGCAGATGCAGGCAGATAAACGGGGATGAACGCAGATGAATGAAGGGGCGATCGGTTTTATCTCAATACGCTTGGGTTAAAACTATTTATTCCTCGGAGATCCCCCTAAATCCCCCTTAAGAAGGGGGACTTTGAGTAAGCTCTTGTCCCCCCCTTTTTAAGGGGGGCTAGGGGGGATATAGCTTAACTTAACCGTATTGTGTTTTATGTAACCTGCGGAAGTGACAGCAATTTTTAGGTGATGGGACTGCAAAAATGCTAAGATAAAAGCAGTAGTAATGAGTAGCATTGATTTAGTTAAAAGCCACGCTTCGGCCTGACATCAAAGCGCGTCGATCGCATGGGAATTGAACCGCACAGCCAAAATGAAGAAATCTCCGATCAAAATTCTGCTCGTAGAGGACGATCTATTGCTGAGTGCAACACTGGCAAAGGTGTTGGAAGCAAATCATTACGGGTTTGATCGGGCAAATGATGGACAAGCGAGCCTAGACTTGGCAGCAGCAATTGAGTATGACCTGATTTTGTTAGACGTGCAGGTTGCCAAACTAGATGGAATTAGTCTATGTCGGCAACTGCGATCGCAAGGCTGCTGCAAACCGATCCTGTTAATGACGGCAAAGGATTCAGATGCGGAGGTGGTGGCTCTTTTCGATGCGGGAGCCGATGATTACATCAGCAAGCCTTTTAGTACGGAAGTATTACTGGCAAGACTCCGGACTTTATTGCGACGCAGTAAAGCAGTTTCCCCAGCAGCTTCTACTCAGAATTCAGCGGCTAATACATTGACTTGGGGAGAGCTTTGTTTAGATTTAGAGTCTGGTAGAGTGACATTTTGCGAACAAATAATTTCACTGACAGCGACAGAATATAATCTGCTGGAATTATTACTGCGAAATCCCGATCGCATATTTAGTCGCAATGCTATTTTGGATCGTGTATGGGGATTTGATGACGCACCAACCGATCGCGCCATTGTCACTCATATTAAGAATGTCAGAAATAAACTGAAGGCAGGTGGCTTAACTGAAGAAATCATCGAAACAGTTTATGGCATGGGCTATCGACTGAAACCGTACCCCCAATCTGCGTCGTCTAGTTCAAATAATCCTGGGATTGAGCGCACCCAAAAACATCAATCTCGCGGGTTAGATAAGTCCGAGAACGACAAGATTTTAGAGCGGTTTCGGGGAGGATTTAACCAACAAGTTGCTGTATTGGAACAGGCGAAAACTGATCTATTAGTAGGAAAATTAGCAACCGAATTACAGCAAGCGGCAAAACATGAAGCTCATAAATTAGCCGGGTCTCTGGGATCTTTTGGTTATCGCGAAGGCTCGAAATTGGCCCGATCGGCAGAGCATTTGCTAATAAACGACCGCTCTTTGACTGCTGAGGAAATTACCCGCTTCTCGGAATTGGTGACAGGATTACAGCAGGAATTAGCCACAACACCTATTAAATCAACCGCAGCACCAGTTTCTACTATTTCAATTTTCAACTATCGGGTTTTGGTAGTTGATGATGATGCTGCATTAACGGAGCGATTGAAAGTAGAATCGGAAGCTTGGGGATTGCGGATGAAAATTGCGCCGAATATTATTGCTGCCCGATCGCATCTTGCTTTGTCAATGCCCGATGTGATGTTACTAGTACAGCTCGGCGTAAATACACAGACTATTAAACAGCCAAGACTTTACCCTTGTATGTCCACTTAAAAGGTT